>NZ_JBXAHW010000009.1:0-96357 GCF_058795495.1 Staphylococcus sp. GW823-FHT05F06
CTATAACTATAAAAAATAGCTATGAAAAAATCTATCGTCATAGATTTCTTCATAGCTAATCTTAGTATGTTTTTTATATTAATGTCTTTATTAATCATTTTGAAATTAGAATATCTTTAAAAATGACTACTTTATTTAATATATTTTTGTACAAATAAGGTAAATTTGAAACTTTCAATGACACTCCTTTAACTTTATAAGTATGTCTTATTTATATTGGAATTAATTGAAGTCATTTGCTTTATTAACTATAAAAGAGAACCTCAAATTTTTATTACGATTAACTTTAAGAACAATGTAGTTCTCTGACTATAAATGATTGGGTTACAAAGCTAAAGATAAAGTAAAGCACTATAGTTAATTAACTTATCATGATTCTTTTTTAAATGATATGAATTATCCAAGTGCAACGTCAAGAATCATCATAATTGTAAAACCAATCATTAGACTTAAAGTTGCCAAATCAGTGTTGTTACTTGATTGAGAATCAGGTATCAGTTCTTCAACAACAACGAAAATCATTGCACCTGCAGCAAACGCTAATGCATAAGGCAATATAGGATTTACCACTAAAATTGCTGCAGCACCGATAGTAGCGAAAATAGGCTCAACAATTGCTGAAGCTTGTCCATAATTAAATGCTTTCCAACGTGTTGCACCTGCAGCACGGATTGGCATCGATAGTGCTGCACCTTCAGGAATATTCTGTATGCCGATACCTATCGCTAGACCAATCGCACCTAAAAATGTAGCGTGACTGTTGCCAGATACAACACCACCGAATGCAACTCCGATAGATAGTCCTTCAGGTATGTTGTGAAGTGTGATAGCTAACACAAGTAATGCATTTTTTCCAAGAGAGGTAGGCACACCCTCTTGTTGTTGGTTTTTATCTTGGGCATTTTGGTGAATATGGGGAATAATATAATCTAGAACCCTGATAAAAACGCCACCGAGAATAAAACCTATTGCTGCAGGAAGCCATGGCATAGCACTATTTTCACTCGATTCAATTGCGGGTTGTAACAATGACCAAAACCTTGCATCGAATTTAAGACTTTATCATTCACTTTCTTAAATATAAAAACTGCTGCCGCACCCAAAGCAGTAAGTAACCACGTGATTATTCCGGCTATAAGCGCCTGAATATAGGGTGGTGCGTTTTGGAATAAATCTGACATATCTAAGTCTCCTTATATCATTTGAATCTAAAAAGGTGTATAATATATAGAACTGAATTTAGCTTAACAAAATTTTTTTGAAAATTCGATAGTTGACAATTTCCAGTATTTGAAAAGGAAGATAAGCATGGAAGCATACAAAATTGAACATTTAAATAAATCCTATGCAGATAAAGAAATTTTTAATGATCTTAACCTATCTATATCTGAGCATGAAAGAATTGGATTAGTAGGTATCAATGGAACAGGTAAAAGTACACTATTAAAAGTCATTGGTGGTCTAGATGAAGATTTTACTGCAGATATTACCCACCCTAATCAATATCGCATTCGTTATTCCTCTCAAAAACAAGACCTCAATGGCCATATGACTGTGTTCGAAGCTGTTTTAAGTTCGGATACTCCTACATTAAGAATTATAAAAAAATATGAAGAAGCAGTTAATCGCTATGCGTTAGATCAAAGTGACTCTAATTTTAATAAAATGATGGAAGCACAAGAAGAAATGGATCAAAAGGATGCATGGGACTATAATGCAGAAATTAAAACGATTTTATCTAAACTAGGGATTCACGATACAACTAAGAAAATAGTTGAACTTTCGGGTGGTCAACAAAAAAGAGTTGTATTGGCTAAAACTCTAATAGAACAACCGGATTTACTTTTGCTAGATGAACCGACGAACCATCTTGACTTTGAATCCATCCGTTGGCTCATTAATTATGTCAAGCAATATCCACATACAGTTTTATTTGTAACACATGATCGCTACTTTTTAAATGAAGTATCGACGCGAATTATTGAACTGGATAGAGGGAAGTTAAAAACATATCCAGGTAATTATGAAGATTACATAGTAATGCGTGCAGAAAATGAATTAGTAGAACAAAAACAACAAGAAAAACAAAAAGCATTGTATAAACAAGAGTTAGCATGGATGCGAGCAGGAGCAAAGGCAAGAACTACTAAACAACAGGCACGTATCAATAGATTTAATCAACTAGAATCAGACATTAAGACGCAACATACACAAGATAAGGGTGAACTTAATCTTGCATATTCAAGGTTAGGTAAACAAGTATATGAATTAAAGAATTTATCAAAATCAATTAATAATAAAGTTTTATTTGAAGATGTCACTGAAATTATTCAAAGTGGTAGACGTATAGGTATTGTAGGACCTAATGGAGCGGGAAAAACAACATTACTTAATATTTTAAGTAATGAAGATCAGGACTATGAGGGTGAGCTTAAAATCGGTCAGACTGTTAAGGTAGCTTATTTTAAGCAAACCGAAGAGACACTTGACCGTGATATAAGAGTGATTGACTACCTAAGAGAAGAAAGTGAAATGGCTAAAGAAAAAGATGGTACCTCAATTTCAGTTACACAATTGTTAGAAAGATTTTTATTTCCGAGCGCTACACACGGTAAAAAAGTTTATAAACTCTCAGGGGGAGAACAAAAGCGTCTGTATTTATTACGTTTACTTGTTCATAAACCTAATGTACTCCTTTTAGATGAACCGACTAATGATTTAGATACTGAAACACTTACGATTTTAGAAGATTACATTGATGATTTCGGTGGTTCTGTCATTACGGTCAGTCATGATCGTTATTTCTTAAATAAAGTGGTACAAGAATATTGGTTTATTCATGATGGTAAAATCGAAAAAATTATTGGATCATTTGAAGATTATGAATCTTTTAAAAAGGAACTTGAACGCCAAGCCATGCTATCTAAACAAACTGAACAACAAAATAAACATAAGCATCAACCAAAAAAGAAAACAGGACTTTCTTATAAAGAGAAGTTAGAATACGAAACAATTATGACGCGTATAGAAATGACTGAAACGCGTTTAGAAGACCTTGAACAAGAAATGATTAATGCAAGTGATAATTATGCAAGAATTAAAGAACTTAATGAGGAAAAAGAGCAACTTGAAGCAACCTATGAAGCAGACATCACGAGATGGAGTGAGCTTGAAGAAATTAAAGAACAATAAGGGGAATGTAATCATGCAAGAGACTTTATCGCATTATTTTGGTTATAAGTCATTTCGACCAGGACAAGAAGAAATTATAACTAAAATATTAAATCATCAGCATACACTGGGAGTACTACCTACCGGTGGCGGTAAATCGATATGCTATCAAGTACCAGGTTTAATGCAGGGTGGCACAACTATTGTTATAAGTCCACTTATTTCTTTGATGAAAGACCAAGTTGATCAACTACAAGCAATGGGAATTCAAGCTGCATATTTGAATAGTAGTTTGACTCATAAACAACAAAAAGAGATTGAAGAGCAAATAAAGCGTGGCGCCATTCAGTTTTTATATGTAGCTCCAGAGCGCTTTGAAAATACTTTTTTTCTAAATTTATTACGTAAAATAGAAATACCCCTTATCGCTTTTGATGAAGCACACTGTATATCGCAGTGGGGACATGATTTTAGACCTAGTTACCAAAGTGTCATACAAAAAGTTTTTACATTACCTCAAAACTTCACAATAGTTGCACTTACAGCTACTGCAACCGTTGAAGTTCAACAAGATATCATGTCTAAGTTATCAATTGGACAAAATGATGTTGTCAAAACAAGTACTAAAAGACGCAATTTAATCTTCAAAGTCAATCCGACTTATCAGCGACAAAAATTTGTTGTGGATTATGTTGCAAATCATGAAGGACAGGCAGGAATCATTTATTGTTCCACTCGTAAGCAGGTAGAAGAATTACACGAAGCTCTAAATAGTGAAAAAATTAAGAGCACAATTTATCATGCTGGTTTAACGAATAAAGAGAGAATTGAGGCGCAAAATGATTTCTTATATGATCGTGTAGAGGTTGTCATTGCGACAAATGCATTTGGTATGGGTATTGATAAATCAAATGTACGTTATGTCATTCACTATAACATGCCTGGAGATTTGGAATCTTACTATCAGGAAGCTGGACGCGCAGGACGTGATGGTTTAAAAAGTGAGTGTATCCTTTTGTTTAGTGAACGAGATAAGGGATTACATGAGTATTTTATTACTGTATCCCAAGCTGATGATGACTATAAAGATAAAATGGGCGAAAAATTAACGAAAATGATTCAATATACCAAAACGAAAAAGTGTTTAGAAGCGACAATTGTTCATTATTTTGAACCCAATGAAAATTTAGAGGAATGCAATCAATGTAGTAATTGTATACAGGAAAATAAAACGTATGATATGACTCGTGAAGCGAAAATGATTATTAGCTGTATTGCTCGAATGAAGCAACAGGAAAGTTATAGTGTTATTATACAAGTTTTACGTGGAGAAGTGACAGATTATATAAAACACCATCATTATAATGAATTAACGACACATGGGTTGATGAAAAATTATACAACATCTGAGTTATCACACTTAATTGATGAGCTACGTTTCAAAGGATATTTAAATGAAAATGATGAAATTCTTATGTGTGATACATCAGTGAAACAATTACTAAATAATCATACCAAGGTTTATACCACTCCGTTCAAACAAAAAACTAAAGAGAAGGTATTTATCAACACTGTTGAAGGTGTGGATAGAGCGTTATATCGTGAGCTTGTTGATGTACGTAAACAGCTAAGTGATAAACTTGGAATAGCACCTGTAAGTATATTTTCTGATTACACGCTCGAAGAATTTGCTAAGCGTAAACCTGAATCGAAACAAGAAATGATTGCTATTGATGGTGTAGGTAGTTATAAATTAAAGCATTATTGTCCTAAGTTTATCGAAACCATACAAAGCTATAAAACTAGAATATAAATGATTGAACGACGAAATCTCTTATCTTTTGATTTCGTCGTTTTTTAATTATATGAAGTTGGATATTAAGTATTCATAATACTTTTTGTTAATTTGAATTTTGAAATACAATAAATGTTAATTTTCAATTAAAAATGATTTAATAGGGAATATAGATTAAAATGGTCTACTATTTTGTAGAGGGAATGAAGGTGAAAAAGTGATTAAATTTAAAAATGTCACAAAGCGATATGCTAATAATATTGCTGTAGATAATGTAAGTTTTAATATTAAAGAAGGAGAATTTTTTGTGTTAATTGGTCCTTCAGGTTGTGGTAAGACAACAACACTTAAAATGATCAATCGTTTAATTCCTTTAAGCGAAGGTTACATATATTTTAAAGATAAACCAATTAGTGATTATCCAGTTTACGAAATGCGTTGGGATATTGGATATGTACTACAACAAATTGCATTATTTCCTCATATGACTATCAAAGAAAACATTGCACAAGTACCCCAAATGAAAAAGTGGAAAGATAACGATATTGATTTACGTGTGGATGAATTATTGACAATGGTAGGTTTAAATCCTGAGCAATTTAAAAATAGAAAACCTGATGAACTATCGGGTGGACAACGACAAAGGGTTGGTGTAGTGCGAGCATTAGCTGCAGATCCTCCCGTTATTATCATGGATGAGCCTTTTAGTGCTCTTGACCCAATTAGCAGAGAGAAGTTGCAGGACGATTTGATTTATTTGCAAACTCAAATTAAGAAAACAATAGTTTTTGTAACGCATGATATTCAAGAAGCGATGAAACTAGGTGACAGAATTTGTTTACTCAATGAAGGGCGTGTTGAACAAATTGATACACCTGATGGTTTTAGAACGCGACCTAAAAGTGACTTTGTAAAGCAATTCATGGGTAGTCATTTGGATACAACGCATAATATTGTGAATCAAGTGAAGATTAAAGATTTAGGAATTAATCGGTCTGTAGATGACAATGCAAGCGTTATTCATTATCCTGAAGTAGATGCTGAGTTGTACTTAAATAATATTTATGAAGATTTGTCTCATTATGATGCAGTTGTGGTCAACGATAAAGAACAACATCGTCGATATTTGTTAAATAGAGAAGATGTGTTTACTTATTTATCTCTTAATAAGGAGGAAGCGACACATGAATGAGTTCTTTGCGACATTAAGTGATAGAAAAGGGCAGCTATTTTCTACTATAATTGAACACATTCAACTTTCTTTTATAGCGCTTTTCATTGCAACTCTTATAGCAGTACCAATTGCAATTTTGCTCACTAAAACAAAAAAACTTTCAGAAATCGTCATGAATATTGCAGCTGTTCTACAAACAATTCCATCACTGGCACTACTTGGTTTGATGATACCAATTTTCGGAATTGGGAGACTTCCGGCAATTATCGCCTTAGTTGTATATGCGTTACTTCCTATTCTACGTAATACATACACAGGTATTAAGGAGGTCGATCCCTCTCTTATTGAAGCGGCTAAAGGCATTGGAATGAAACCACTTAGAAGATTGACCAAAGTCGAACTCCCTATTGCAATGCCTGTTATCATGGCAGGAATACGCACAGCTATGGTATTAATCATTGGTACTGCTACACTCGCAGCTTTAATAGGCGCTGGTGGTCTAGGAGATTTAATATTATTAGGCATTGATCGTAACAATAGTGCACTCATTTTAATAGGTGCTATTCCAGCTGCACTTCTAGCTATTATTTTTGATTTTATTTTAAGATACATGGAACGTTTATCATATAAAAAATTGCTCATTTCTTTAGGGACAATTGTAATTGTGATTATCATAGCTATTGCCATACCTATGGCAGCGCAAAAAGGTGATAAAATCACATTCGCAGGCAAGCTAGGTTCAGAACCGTCAATTATTACGAATATGTATAAAATACTTATTGAAGAAGACACAGATGATACTGTAGAAGTCAAAGATGGCATGGGTAAAACCTCATTCTTATTTAATGCGCTTAAGTCAGATGAAATTGATGGTTATTTAGAATTTACAGGTACTGTATTAGGTGAATTAACGAAAGAAGATTTAAAGTCTAAAAAAGAAAACGATGTATATCAACAAGCAAAGTCTAGTTTAGAAAAAAAATATGATATGACAATGCTTAAACCGATGAAATATAATAATACGTATGCATTAGCTGTAAAACGTGACTTTGCAAAAAAATATCAAATTAAGACAATAGGTGATTTACGCAAGGTAGAAGATAAACTTAAACCAGGTTTTACATTGGAATTTAATGATAGACCAGATGGATACAAAGCTGTTAAAAAAACGTATCATCTTAATCTTTCTAATGTTAAAACTATGGAACCTAAATTACGTTATACTGCAGTTAAAAAGGGAGATATTAATCTCATAGACGCATACTCTACTGATGCAGAATTAAAACAATATAACATGGTAGTATTAAAAGATGATCAACATGTATTTCCTCCATACCAAGGAGCACCGCTATTTAAAGAAAAATATTTAAAAGACCATCCTGAAGTTAAAAAACCGCTCAATAAATTGGCGAATAGAATCACAGATGAAGAAATGCAAGAAATGAACTATAAGGTAACAGTGAAGAAAGAGGATCCTTATAAAGTAGCAAGAGAATACTTAGAAAAAGAAAAATTAATAAAATAAAATTGTGCGTTTCGAGATGGATTTGATAGCTATTCGATGTCTAAATGGTACATCGAATAGCTATTTATAATTTAACTATTTCAACCGATATAGTGAATTTAAAATGTAATGTTAGAAGTGTGATTGATTTTAAGGTATGAGTTTGTTTATAATAGGTACTAAGTTTTTTAAAATTTCAGTCAATTTAAGGTGTGATTTATGTATGAAGAAACAATTAGACCAATTAACAGCATATACGCCAGGGCTTTCTCCAGAATCTTTAAAAAAACAGTATGGCATTAGAGGTGAATTACATAAACTTGCTTCAAATGAAAATGTATATGGTCCAAGTCCAAAAGTTAAAACGGCTATTCAATCTCATTTAGATGAATTATATTATTATCCGGAATCTGGATCGCCAAAATTAAGGGAAGCAATAAGTCAACAACTTAATGTTGATGCATCTCGTATTTTATTTGGTGCGGGTTTAGATGAGGTCATTCTAATGATATCAAGAGCCGTATTATCACCAGGAGATAAGATTATCACTAGTGAATCTACTTTCGGACAATATTATCATAATGCAATTGTGGAATCAGCTGATGTTATCCAAGTGCCTCTCAAAGATGGTGGATTTGATTTAGATGGTATGTTACAACAAATTGATAATAAAACGTCTTTAATTTGGTTATGCAATCCTAACAATCCAACTGGGACTTACTTTTCGCACGATGAATTATTTAATTTCTTAAAACGTGTCCCAAGTGATATTCCTGTATTAATTGACGAAGCATATGTAGAATTCGTTACTGCTGATGATTTTCCAGATACGCTAAAATTACAGGAGGATTTTGACAATGCCTTTTTATTACGTACTTTTTCTAAGGCATATGGATTAGCTGGATTAAGAGTAGGATATGTTATAGCCTCTGAAGACGTCATTGAAAAGTGGAATATCATTCGTCCACCATTTAATGTTACTAGAATTTCAGAATATGCAGCAATCGCTGCCTTAGAAGATCAAGAGTATTTGAAAGAAGTGACACAAAAAAATAGTTTTGAACGAGATAAATTTTATCAAATTCCTCAAAGTCAGCATTTTTTACCAAGTCAAGCGAATTTTGTCTTTGTTAAAACTTCAAGAAGTCAAGCACTTTATGATGCATTGTTAAACGTAGGATGTATTACACGTTTATTCCCTAACGGTGTTAGAATTACTATTGGTTTACCAGAACAAAATAATAAGATGATTGAAGTTTTAAAACATTTTGAGTATTAAACTAACACTCTTTGATAACTTTTGATTTAAAAAAGATGTGATATCGTAGTTAAATAGATTAAACAGAAGGAAAAAATTTTGCTATACTAAACACGTATATCACGAACAGGGAGTGTAAGAGCATGACGCGACAGAGAATCGCCATTGATATGGATGAAGTGCTTGCTGATACATTGGGTGCTGTTGTTAAAGCGGTCAATGAACGAGCGGATTTAAATATCAAAATGGAATCATTAAACGGTAAAAAATTAAAACATATGATACCCGAGCATGAGGGGTTAGTCATGGATATTTTAAAAGAACCTGGATTCTTTAGAAATTTAGATGTAATGCCGCATGCTCAAGAAGTTGTAAAACAACTCAATGAGCATTACGACATATACATAGCCACAGCAGCGATGGATGTTCCAACCTCTTTTCATGACAAATATGAATGGTTATTAGAATACTTTCCTTTTTTAGATCCACAACATTTTGTATTTTGTGGTAGAAAGAATATTATTCTTGCAGATTATCTTATTGATGATAATCCAAAGCAATTGGAAATTTTTGAAGGGAAATCAATTATGTTTACTGCTTCTCATAATGTTTATGAACATAGATTTGAACGCGTAAGTGGTTGGAGAGATGTAAAGAATTATTTTAATTCAATTGAAAAATAGAGAAGATAAAAGTCATAGGTCACTTTATTTGATGGCCTATGACTTTTTTATTAAACATTTTTAAAGTTATCTTTCATAATCATATGCTGTTTCGATAATGCCTTTAAGTTCACTAATTAGCGGTTCTTTTGGATTAGCAGTTGTACATTGATCTTCAAATGCTAATTCAGCCATTCTGTCTATAGTAGAGTGAAGAAGCTCTTCAGTTACGCCTTGTGATTTTAAATTCATATCAATACCAACTGAACATCCTAAATCATACACCGCATTAGCTAGAGCATCCACTAATTCATCAGTTGTATTACCTTTGAGTCCTAAAAATTTTGCAATGTCAGCATAGTCAGTATCTGCTCTAAAGAAATCATATTTAGGAAACAGTGCATGTTTTTGTGGATCTTTGGCATTATAGCGAATGACATGTGGTAATAAAATAGCATTTGTTCTGCCGTGGGGAATACCATATTCACCACCAATTTTATGTGCGATAGAATGAGAAATTCCTAAAAAAGCATTGGCAAATGCCATACCGGCCATTGTTGAAGCATTATGCATTTTTTCTCGTGAGTGTTTGTCATTTTCTTGAACTGATGATTTTAGATAATCAAAAGTTAACTTTATTGCTTGTAAGCTTAAGCCTCTTGTATAATCTGAAGCCATGACAGAGACGTAAGATTCAATGGCATGTGTCAAAACATCCATTCCTGTATCTGCGGTAACATCTTTAGGTACACTTAATACGAATTGTGGATCGACGATAGCAATATCGGGAGTTAACGCATAATCTGCTAGTGGATACTTAACGTGTGTCTCGCTATCAGTAATTACTGCAAAAGGTGTCACTTCAGAACCAGTTCCTGATGTCGTTGGTATACATATAAATTTTGCGTTTTTAGGTTTGGTAATTTTATAAGTACGTTTACGAATATCTAAGAACTTTTGTTTTGCCCCAAAAAATGAAGTTTCTGGATGCTCAAAGAACATCCATATTGCTTTGGCTGCATCCATTGCCGAACCGCCACCGAGTGCAATAATAGTATCAGGTTGGAAATTTATAAACATTTCTAACCCCTTATAGACTGTATGAGTTGATGGATTAGGTTCAACTTCGTTAAACACTTTGATTTGTGGTTGGTTTTCTCGGCGTCTCAGCACTTGTTCAACTATATCAGTATAACCAATATTAACCATTCCTGGATCACAAACTATCATTACACGTTCAACATTATCCATCTCTGTCAAATACATAACTGAATTTTCTTCAAAATAAACTTTAGGTGGGAGTTTAAACCATTGCATATTATTACGACGTTTTGCTATTGTTTTAATATTTAATAAGTCTACTGCGCTTACATTATGAGAAATAGAATTTCTACCATGTGAACCACAACCTAACGTGAGTGAAGGAATGAGTTCATTATACATATTTCCAATTCCTCCGACAGCAGAAGGTGTATTTACCAATACACGGCAAGCTTTCATTTTTAGACCGAATTTTTGTTGTAATTGACTATCCTCGGTGTGAATTACAGCAGTGTGACCTAAACCACCAAATTTTAATGTGTCTTCACAAATTTGTAGTGCATGTCCTGTTGATTTTGCAGTTACCATTGCGAGTACAGGTGATAATTTTTCACGTGATAAAGGATAATCTTTTCCAATTCCATCAATTTCTGCGACTAATAATTTTGTTTTTTCTGGAACACTAATTCCTGACAATTTCGCTATATCTACAGCAGATTTACCAACTATATCAGGTTTAACTGCAGTTTTATCTTCATTCATGATGGCATCTTCTAATTGTTGTAGTTCATTTTTATTAACAAAATATGTTTGGTGTAATTTGAATTCTTTAACGACGTCAGTGTATACTTCTTTATCAACAACCATGACTTGTTCAGAAGCACAAATCATACCATTATCAAAAGTTTTAGAACCAATGATATCATTAACAGCACGTTTGATATGAGCAGTTTTTTCAATATAAGTAGGAACATTACCTGGACCGACTCCTAATGCAGGTTTACCTGTCGAATATGCGGACTTTACCATTCCAGAGCCTCCAGTCGCTAGAACTAAAGCAATATCTTTATGATTCATTAATTGTTTAGTTGCCACAATTGATGGCACTTCTATCCATTGAATACAATCTTTAGGAGCACCTGCTTTTGTTGCAGCTTCTAAAATGACTTTAGCAGCATATTTTGATGATTGTTGTGCACTTGGATGAAATGCGAAAATAATTGGATTACCTGTTTTAATAGCAATCATTGCTTTGAAAATAGTTGTAGATGTAGGGTTGGTCGTTGGTGTCACTCCACAAATAACGCCTATAGGTTCAGCTACATACGTTAATCCTTTTTGTTTATCTTCACCTATGATACCTACTGTTTTATTGTCTTTGATTGAATTCCATATGTACTCTGAGGCATATAAATTTTTGATAGCTTTGTCTTCATAAATACCTCTACCTGTTTCGTCGTAAGCTAGTTTAGCTAAATGCATATGCTGATCAACAGCAGCCATGCTCATCTGATGTACAATGTCATTAATCTCTTGTTGTGATTTTTTAGATAGTTCTTTTAGAGCTTCTTGTCCTTTTTCTGCTAATGAATCAATCATTTGTGTGACTTCATCTTTGTTTGATTCATATGTATTTTTTTTAGTTACAGATAACATATACAACCACTCCTTAGATATTGTGAAATAATTCACAAACATTATAGTACAGCTCTTTCCAAATTAAAAGAAAATACAGACTATTAAAGAGTCAATTGTGATGTTTATATGAACACGTTGTTAACCTATATATGTAGTCGGGGTTGAGGTGTAAGACTTGATGCAATGGGAACAAAACGTATTTGGTAGTTAAAAAAATCAATTTTTAAAAGAAGTAAATTTTAAAAAAATTATTGTAAGTATTCTTACTAAAAATAATGAGGGGTGTTGTAATGAAATTATCGTCTCACACGACTAACGATGTTATCAATTTATAAAATAAAAAACTGAGACAATCATTTATGTCTCAGTAGCTCATGCTTTAAAAATAAATTGATAAAGAATAAGTGAAATTTATATTAATTATTTTGTTCAGTTGCAGTAAGAAGTTGTATCGCTTTGGGTAATACTTGAATCTCAATTGGTGTTTCTAAATTTATTTCGCCGTCAATATCCACTTTCATACTAGGGTTTGTTGAGAGTGTGATGTGCTTACCTGATATGTGATCAATACCTTGTGTGATTTCGTTCCAATTCATACTATCACGTTTTTTTAATATATCATTCAATATATTTAGTGTTTGATCATTAAATACAAATGTGTTTGCTCTTCCATCTTGTGGCGATAAGTCGGTTAGCGGAATTTGTCCACCACCTATATTGGGACCGTTTGCTATTAACATCATCGAAGTATTGCCTTCTTTTGTTTCACCATCAACAGTCAAGGAGAAATCAAATTTAACAGGATTTAATAACGTTTTAACGGTTGATCTAATATAGCTGAATTTACCGAATATATCTTTAGAACCATCTTGAACATTCTCTGCATTTTGTACTATTAAGCCAAGTCCAACGAAATTAAGTACATATAAGTCGTTCACTTTTAACACATCATATGATTCAGCATGTGATGTTAATAATTGCTCACTAGCTGTTTTAAAATTAGGGTGCAGTTGAAGTGTTTTTGTAAAATCGTTAAAGGTACCACCTGGTATTACACCGATTGGTAAATTTAACTGATACTGCATAACGCCATTTACTAGTTCATTAAGTGTACCATCTCCACCTAAAATAAATAAAACGTCTACATCAGAGCTATAATTTTCATTTTTAATAGATTTACAATATTTAATAATATCGCCTTTATTTTCACTGAGTTGAAGAGAGAGGTGTTTACACATTGAACTAAGAGATTTTGCAACTTCTCCTATGCCATTATGTATATCTTTCAAACCGCTATGTTCATGATAGAAAAGAACACCATGGTTATACGGTTGTTTCATAAATATATACCTACTTTCGATAAATAGTTTGTGTAATTAGATTGTTTGAACTTTCCTTTATGTTTGATTTACATTATAAATTAAAATTTATGGTATTGAAACTTAAGTGTTCTATAAAGATAGATGTTCCAAATAAAATAACATAAATTTAAGAGTAAGAATATTAAGTTGGTAAAAATTTGTGTAGACATATAATATTATTTTTAATATCATTTTGGGATGCTATAATGTTGCGCAACGATGCTGTCTGAATTCAGTACCTGGAATTTTTTTACAATATCATTCACATATTGTGACATATCATGTGTGGAGATAATTACTGAAGTTTCCATTGGTAGAGTATGTTTAGTCATATGATAATTTTTATACATAAGACACCCCGTTAATTTAGTTTATTGGTATTTATTAAATTATACGAAAGGGCCTTATTTTTTAAGTATTTCAATGTAAAATTACATATAAACACAAAGTATTTTGACGAGATTCTTGAGGGAACAGGACAAGTTGAAGACTATAGGCTGAAGTTGTCCGCTAAGAAACCAAGCCAACAATACAAAGTATTATAAATAAAAAGCCAGTAAATGAATTTATAAAAAACTCATTTACTGGCTATTTTTCTAGGATTTATATTGTATCCACATTTTAGTGTAATGATTAACGAATACCTTTCATTGCTTTAGAAATCTTAGGAATAAACGCTAATATAATTAACGTAATCACGGTTGCAACAACACCTAAGAAGATAAAGTAATTGGTTTGACCAAGTGGTTTAATTAATTTAACTAATGTACCGTTAATGGCCTGAGCTGAAGCGTTAGTTAATAACCAAAGGCTCATCATTTGTGCGTTAAATGCCTTAGGTGCTAATTTAACTGCTGCACTACTACCAGTTGGAGAGAGACAAAGCTCACCAATAACACAGATAACGTATGAAAGAATAACCCAGTTAACTGAGAATTGTGTATCCCCATAAATATGACCGATTGCTCCCATAAGTATGTAGGATGCGCCTGCTAAAATAGTACCAATTGCAAACTTAATAGGTAGGCTAGGTTGTTTCTTTCCTAGCTTTTGCCATAAAAGAGTAACCACGGGTGCAAATAATAAAATAAATAATGGGTTAATGGTTTGGAAAATAGCTTCACCAAAATGTGTTTTCCAACCAAATAAATTTAATTTCATATCAGAGTTTTCAATACCATAGATATTTAATACATTAGATCCTTGTTCTTGAATTGACCAAAATAACATGCCTAAAATGAATAACGGAATAAATGCTTTTACTCTTGATCTTTCAGTATCAGTAACTTCTTTACTTCTAATCATTGTTGTAAAGTAAATGATTGGTAAAGCAATACCTAAAATTAAAACAGTATTACTGATTAAATTAAATGATAGCGTATGCGTAAAGTAAGCAATCATAAGGATTAATACTATTGCTATAACAACGATTCCGATGATTGTTCCGTACTTTTTCTTTTCAGAAGAAGATAATGGGTTCGTCGGTTTCATACCGATACTACCTAAAGTTTTTCGGTTAAATAGTAAGTACCAAACTAATCCAAGAGCCATCCCTATTGCTGCAATCAAGAAGCCACCATGGAAATTTCTAATATCAATATAGTGTTGTAAAATAATTGGTGAAACGAGTGCACCCATGTTCACTGACATATAGAAGATAACAAATCCAGCATCCATGCGTACGTCGTTTTCAGGATAGAGTCTACCAACAATATTTGAAATGTTTGGTTTCATTAAACCTGATCCTACAATAATAAAGAACATAGAAGTGAATAAACCTACCATTGCAAAAGGAAGGCTTAAACATATGTGACCTATAATAATTAATATAGCTCCGATTAATGTGGCACCTCGGGTACCTGTAATTCTATCAGCTATCCAGCCACCTGGAATTGAAGACATATAAATTAATGATCCATATACAGACATGATAGACATGGCTGTTGTTTTGTCCATTCCAAGTCCGTTTTCCTGGAGTGCAAAATACATATAAAAAATAAGCATTGCTCTCATTCCGTAATAGCTGAATCTCTCCCAAAATTCTACGAAAAAGAGAACGCCTAATCCTTTTGGATGTCCGAAGAATCCATGTTGTGGTATTTCTTGAACTGCTTTTTCATGGGACTTATTTGAAGTCATAAATCATCCCAACCTTTCTTGCCCAAATAACCTTATTAAATTGTTTTAAGGTGATTTTACTATTGTGATAAGAAAATTTCAATAATTTTCAAAAAATTTGAAAAAAGAAAATTCTGTCAATTGATATAATCTGTAACATTTAATCCGATGATATAATTTCAATAATTTTATTACTATATTTATTCAATGACGCGCTATATATAAAATACGCTTTAATGCAGCAAAGTGCAACAAAAAATCTCTACCATCAAATATAACAGTAGAGATTTTTATAAAATATATATTAACGATTATCTATTTTTTCTGGATACATGTCATGATTCATTAATCGATGTTCAGCCATTTTTTCATATTTTGTATCAGGACGACCATAATTCGTGTAAGGATCTATGGAAATGCCACCTCTCGGAGTAAATTTACCCCAAACTTCAATATAATGTGGGTCCATTAAATTAATTAAATCATTCATAATAATATTCATACAATCTTCGTGAAAATCTCCGTGGTTTCTAAAACTAAATAAATATAACTTTAATGATTTAGATTCCACCATCTTGATATTAGGGATATACGAGATATAAATTGTCGCAAAATCTGGTTGACCCGTAATAGGGCATAGTGATGTGAATTCAGGACAATTAAACTTAACAAAATAATCACGACCTTGATGCTTATTATCAAAAGTTTCTAAAACTTCCGGTCTATAATCAAATTCATAAGTGTTATTTTGATTGCCTAATAAAGTAATATCTTTTAATTCATCTTTTTGACGTCCTTGTGTCAATTTTCTAGCTCCTTTAATTATTTTGATTTATAGTTGTTTCACGTCTTGCTTTATCAAACATATAGTAACTTGCTCCGATAATGACAATATATCCTACTGTTGCAAACATATCAGGTGATTCTCCAAACAGAATAAATCCAAATAATGCAGTAAATATTATAGACGCATATGTGAAGATGGAGATATCTTTTGCTGGAGCAAAACTATAAGCCAATGTTATACCAATTTGTCCTACAGCTGCTGATAATCCAGCGCCGAGTAAGAAAAGAATTTGAATTGTTGTCATAGGTGTATAAGTAAATATTGAAAAAGGTATAAGAACTACAACTGAGAATAATGAAAAATAAAACACTATCGTATAAGGTTTTTCACGAGTGCTGAGTGCTCTAACACATGTGTAGGCAGAAGCTGCAAAAATACCGGATAGTAATCCTGCTATTGAAGGAATAACTGATGATGAAAATTCTGGTTTAACAATTAATAGCATCCCTATTATAGCAATAATCATCGCCGTGATTTGATATTTTCTTACCTTTTCATGTAAAAAAATTAAACTAAGAACAATTGTCCAAAAAGGATTTAATTTCATTAATGTATCAGCATCACTTAATACCATGTGATCAATTGCGTAGATATTAAGTAAGACACCAATTAACCCAAGTGTTGAACGTGAGATGAGTAGGGGTTGACTACTTAATTTTCCAAACATAGGTTGCCTATATTTATAAATAAAAAATAATGGTATAAACATGGCTACAAAATTTCTAGCTAGAGATTTTTGAAAGACTGGTAAATCACCGGCCAATCTAAAAAAGACTGACATAAAACTAAAACCCACAGCTGAAATCAATATAGCAATAATACCTTTAACTTTTGAATTCAATATCATCGCCTCAATATTATATGATTAACGACATTATATTAGCATATAAAATCTAACTATGCATAAGTTCTTGATAATTCAATGGAAACGAGCTATAATAAAAAACGAACAAATGTTCGCTTTTAAAGATTGTTATTTCTTATGCGCAATTTAATAAAAAGCTAGAATCATGTTTTTAAAAATGTAATTTATATCTGTTATTGTAGAAATTTACGTAACTATTCTTTTAACCCTATATGTCTAATTTCAATAGAAAAGCAAGTAAAGACACTCAAAAAAATTTTTTTATTTTAAAATAATGACACTAATCTCGTAGTGATGCACTTTCCAAATGATAGGTTGTTTCTGCCATCAATTTTTAACTTTCATTAGTGATATGAGTTATGTATAATGAAACACAGAATATAGTATCAAATTAGAAATGCAAACACTATATATAGTGTTTAGCTGAGAATTTAACGTTGTAGAATTTAATCATTTTAATGCAATTTGACACTACTTTTATCTCGAAAATATTGCAATTATAGTAAAACCCTACTAAAAAGATAATTTATCATGTAGTGCAAATTTAAGTTTTAACCACTATATATTGTGGTTATTTATATATTTTAAAGGCTATTTACAGATTGAAAAAATTTTACGTAAAAGTAACTATTTTCAACTGTTTTTATAAGTAGATGATTTAAATTATATTAAAGATATTTAATCATTTCTAATCTACTTTTGGCTGAATCAATGGTTGACGAAAGAAGGTGATTCAATGAAAGTAGTATATTATTCATTTTCTGGTAATGTTAGACGATTTATTAGTCGTGCTGGTATTAAAGATACATTTGAAATTACTCAAGATAATTGTAACGAATCAGTTAATGAACCCTACATTTTAGTTACTGGCACTATTGGATTTGGAGAGGTGCCGCAGCCGGTTCAATCTTTTTTAAATGTAAATCATACTCAGTTACAAGCTGTTGCTGCGAGTGGAAATCGAAATTGGGGACAAAATTTCGCTAAAGCTGGCCATACAATTTCTGAGGAATATAAAGTTCCATTAATGATGAAGTTTGAAGTACAAGGGACAAATAAAGACATTATTGAATTTAAGGATAAGGTGGGCAATTTCAATGAAAACCATGGAAGAAAAGAAATACAATCATATTGAATTAAATAATGAAGTGACCAAGAGAAAAGACAATGGTTTCTTTGATTTAGAGAAAGATCAAGAAGCATTGAAAGTGTATCTTGAAGAAATCCATGATAAAATGATTTCTTTTGATGATGAAATCGAAAGACTTCATTATCTTGTTGATAATAATTTTTATTTTAATGTTTTCGAAAAATATAGCGAAGCAGAATTAATTGAAATTACTGAATACGCAAAATCAATTCACTTCCAATTTGCTAGTTATATGTCGGCAAGTAAGTTTTATAAGGATTACGCTTTAAAAACGAATGATAAAACTAAGTTTCTTGAGGATTATAATCAGCACGTCGCAATCGTTGCACTTTATTTAGCGAATGGTAATGTTAAACAAGCAAAACAATTTATTTCTGCAATGGTGGAACAACGTTATCAACCGGCGACACCAACATTCTTGAATGCAGGTAGAGCAAGACGTGGAGAACTTGTTTCATGTTTCTTATTAGAAGTAGACGATAGCTTAAATTCTATCAATTTCATTGATTCAACTGCAAAACAACTTAGTAAAATTGGTGGTGGTGTGGCCATTAATTTATCGAAACTTCGTGCACGTGGAGAAGCAATTAAAGGAATTAAAGGTGTAGCTAAAGGTGTTTTACCTGTTGCTAAGGCACTTGAAGGTGGATTTAGTTATGCAGATCAATTAGGACAACGTCCTGGCGCTGGGGCAGTGTACTTAAATATTTTCCATTACGATGTTGAAGAGTTTTTAGATACTAAGAAAGTGAATGCAGATGAAGATTTACGTTTATCTACTATTTCGACTGGTCTTATTGTACCTTCTAAATTCTTTGATTTGGCTAAAGAGGGTAAAGATTTCTATATGTTTGCACCTCATACAGTTAAACAAGAATACGGTGTGACTTTAGATGATATTGATTTAGAAAAGTATTACGACGATATGGTTGCAAACCCTAATATCGATAAAAAGAAAAAAGACGCACGTGAAATGTTAAATATGATTGCACAAACACAATTACAGTCTGGTTATCCATATCTTATGTTTAAAGATAATGCAAACAAAGTACATGCGAATTCAAATATTGGGCAAATTAAAATGAGTAATTTATGTACTGAAATTTTCCAATTACAAGAGACATCAGTAATTAACGACTATGGAATTGAAGATGAAATTAAAAGAGATATTTCATGTAACTTAGGCTCATTGAATATAGTGAATGTTATGGAATCAGGTAAATTCAGAGATTCTGTGTTCACAGGTATGGATGCTCTTACAGTTGTAAGTGATGAAGCAAATATTCAAAATGCACCAGGTGTAAAAAAAGCGAATAGTGAACTACATTCTGTTGGACTAGGAGTAATGAACTTACATGGTTATCTAGCTAAAAATAAAATTGGCTATGAATCTGAAGAAGCAAAAGACTTTGCTAATATATTCTTTATGATTATGAACTATTATTCCATCGAACGTTCAATGGAAATTGCAAAAGAGCGTGGAGAAAAGTATCAAGACTTTGAGCAATCAGACTATGCAAATGGTAAATATTTTGAATTCTATACATCTCAAGAATTTGAACCAAAATTTGAAAAGGTTCGCCAACTTTTTGATGGTATCGATATACCTACTTCAAATGATTGGAAAGAATTGCAAAATAAAGTAGAACAATATGGACTTTATCACGCTTATAGATTAGCTATTGCTCCGACTCAAAGTATTTCTTATGTTCAAAATGCGACAAGTTCTGTTATGCCTATTGTTGACCAAATTGAACGTCGTACGTATGGAAATGCGGAAACATTTTATCCAATGCCATTTTTATCACCAGAAACAATGTGGTACTACAAATCAGCATTTAATACTGACCAAATGAAACTTATTGACTTAGTAGCTACAATTCAAACTCACGTAGACCAAGGTATTTCAACGATACTTTATGTTAATTCAGAAATTTCAACACGTGAACTTTCAAGATTATATGTATATGCACACCATAAAGGCCTTAAATCTTTATACTATACACGTAATAAATTATTAAGTGTGGAAGAATGTACAAGTTGTGCGATTTAATTGATTAAGTTGTAAAGATTTTAGAGTAGAGTGATGAATTGATGTATTTCTTTAAATTATAGATTTACATTGGTTCAAAACTCTTTATTTTATACATAAATATGACAGGAGGATTTTAATGAAGGCGGTAAATTGGAACACCCAAGAAGATATGACTAATATGTTCTGGCGTCAAAATATCTCACAAATGTGGGTGGAAACAGAATTTAAAGTATCAAAAGATATAGCAAGTTGGAAAACATTAACAGATTCTGAGAAAAATACTTTTAAAAAAGCGCTTGCAGGTTTAACAGGTTTAGATACACATCAAGCTGATGATGGTATGCCATTAATCATGCTTCATACTACTGATTTAAGAAAGAAAGCTGTTTATTCATTTATGGCTATGATGGAACAAATCCATGCGAAAAGTTATTCTCATATCTTCACTACATTATTACCATCTAGTGAAACCAACTATTTATTGGATACTTGGGTTATTGAAGAGCCACATTTAAAATATAAATCAGATAAAATTGTAGAAAATTACCACAAACTTTGGGGTAAAGAAGCATCGATTTACGATCAATATATTGCTCGTGTTTCTAGTGTATTCTTAGAAACATTTCTATTCTATTCTGGCTTCTATTATCCATTATATCTCGCAGGACAAGGAAAAATGACTACGTCAGGTGAAATTATACGTAAGATACTTTTAGATGAATCTATACATGGAGTGTTCACAGGTTTAGATGCACAAAGTCTACGTAATGAGTTATCTGAAAGTGAGAAACAAAAAGCTGATCAAGAAATGTACAAATTATTAAATGAACTTTATGATAATGAAGTTTCATATACACATTTATTATATGATGATATTGGTCTTGCTGAAGATGTATTAAATTATGTTCGATATAATGGAAATAAAGCATTATCGAATTTAGGTTTTGAACCATATTTCGAAGAGAGAGAGTTTAACCCTATTATTGAAAATGCACTAGATACATCTACAAAGAACCACGATTTCTTCTCTGTTAAAGGTGATGGCTATACATTGGCTTTAAATGTTGAGCCTCTACGTGATGAAGACTTTGTTTTTGATAATTAATATAGTACTTTTAAAGAGATTTCTATTAAAATTAGTAGGAATCTCTTTTTTTATGAAAGTTGGTATTATAAAATATTTTGATGTATTATTACTGCTGGATAAAACATTTATAAAATTCCCAAAAAATATGAAAAAACTATTGAAAAAAGAAAATAGAGTCTATAATATTGATGTTAATGATAATCATTATCATTATCATTACTTTCGTATATTGACCTTATACATCTTTAATATTTAGCAAGGAGATTAACTAATGAAATTTATTTTTAAAGGTTATACCTTATTTATTTTATTAGTGATTTTAACTATTGTCTCTTTATTTATAGGGGTGAGTCAGCTCTCTCTAATAGATATTTTCCATTTAAGTGATGAACAAATAAACATTTTGTTTTCGAGTCGAATTCCCAGAACAGTTAGTATTCTACTTTCGGGTAGTTCACTAGCTTTATCAGGATTAATTATGCAACAGATGATGCAAAATAAATTTGTAAGCCCAACGACTGCTGGTACTATGGAGTGGGCAAAATTAGGTATTTTAATGTCATTGTTGTTCTTTCCTAATGGTCCCATTTTAATCAAATTATTATTTGCTGTTGTTCTAAGTATTGTTGGAACGTTTTTATTTGTCCAATTAATTAATCTTATCCGTGTAAAAGATGTAATCTTTGTTCCACTTTTAGGCATTATGATTGGTGGTATTTTATCCAGTTTTACTACATTTGTAGCGTTGAGAACCAATGCTTTACAAAGCATTGGAAACTGGTTAACTGGTAACTTTGCAGTTATAACGAGTGGTCGTTTTGAGGTGTTGTATCTCACAATACCATTACTTATTTTGGCATTTGTATTTGCAAATCATTTTACTATTGCAGGTATGGGAAAAGACTTTAGTCATAATTTAGGTGTAAGTTATGAAAAAATCATTAAAATAGCATTATTCATAACAGCAACGCTAACAGCATTAGTTGTTGTTACTGTTGGAACATTACCATTTTTAGGTTTAATCGTACCGAATATCATATCTATCTATAGAGGCGATCATTTGAAAAATGCTTTACCACACACGCTTATGCTCGGTGCAATTTTTGTTTTAATTGCTGATATTATTGGTAGAATAATTGTTTACCCTTACGAAATTAATATTGGATTGACGATAGGTGTATTTGGCACAATTATTTTCCTAATCTTGCTAATGAAAGGTAGGAAAAATTATGCAAATGAGCGCTAATAAAAAAATAAGTATACTGGTCGTTATGGCAATTTGTATGGCAATTTTTTATTTATTGGTAGGTTTAGATTTTGATATATTTGAATATCAATTCCAAAGCCGTTTCAAAAAATTTATTCTTATATTATTAGTAGGAGCATCGATAGGAACGTCCGTAGTTATTTTCCAATCTATTACTACAAATAGATTATTAACTCCTTCTATTATGGGACTTGATTCTGTGTATTTATTTGTCAAAGTCTTACCTATTTTTATTTTAGGTGAACAAGCAACTGTTGTTACAAATATCTACCTTAATTTTTTAATCACTTTGATCGCAATGGTGTTTTTTTCATTGCTATTATTTCAAGTTATATTTAAACTAGGTCACTTTTCAGTCTATTTCATATTACTAGT
This sequence comes from Staphylococcus sp. GW823-FHT05F06, assembly GCF_058795495.1. NCBI lineage: Bacteria > Bacillati > Bacillota > Bacilli > Caryophanales > Staphylococcaceae > Staphylococcus > Staphylococcus sp. GW823-FHT05F06. The sequence goes on from NZ_JBXAHW010000009.1 coordinate 23,349, forward strand.
TGGTGTAATATTAGGAACTTTCTTCCGTAGTATTACAAGTTTTCTCCAACTTATAATGAATCCTGAATCTTTTTTAGCAGTTCAAAATGTTATGTTTGCTAGCTTTGAAGCATCAAATTCTAAATTAGTAACTGTTTCAGGCATATTATTAGTTATATTAATAATTGTTACAATAATACTTCGACCATATTTAGATGTTCTTTTGTTAGGTAGAGCACAAGCAATTAATCTAGGTGTTTCTTATGAGAATATGACGCGTATGTTTCTTATTTTGGTTGCTTTACTCGTCTCTATATCTACTGCATTAATAGGTCCTGTAACATTTCTTGGCTTATTAACTGTCAACTTAGCACACGAATTTATGAAGACCTATGAACACAAATTTATTTTACCGGCAACAATATTATTCAGCTGGATTAGTTTATTTATAGCGCAATGGGTAGTTGAAAATCTATTCGAAGCAACAACTGAATTCAGTTTGATAGTAGATTTAGTTGGTGGAAGTTACTTCATATATTTGCTTGTCAAAAGGAGAAATGCAAATTGATTCAAATTCGAAATTTAGATAAAACGATAGACAATAAACCTATTTTAAAAGATATTAGCGTAGATATTAAAAAGGGAAAATTGACTTCACTCATAGGTCCTAACGGTGCTGGTAAGAGTACATTATTATCTGCTATCAGTCGCTTATTTAGTTATGAGAACGGTTCAATTTTGATTGAAGACAAAGAAATTTCAGAATATAAAACTGACGATTTAGCTAAAAAATTAAGTATTTTAAAACAATCTAATCACACTGATATGAACATAACTATCGAGCAACTAGTTAAATTTGGTCGTTTTCCATATTCAAAAGGTCGAATGAAGCAAGAAGACTATGACAAAGTGGAATATGCTCTTGACTTATTACAGCTTAATGAAATTAAACATCGTAATATTAAAACACTATCTGGAGGTCAGCGACAACGTGCATATATTGCTATGACTATAGCACAAGATACTGATTATATATTATTAGACGAGCCTTTAAATAATTTAGATATGAAACATTCAGTACAGATTATGCAAACGTTACGAGATTTATGTCGTCAGTTAAATAAAACAATCATTATCGTATTACATGATATCAACTTTGCTTCTTGTTATTCAGACGACATCATTGCGCTTAAACAAGGTGAGCTAGTTAAAGCTGATGATAAAGATAATGTTATTCAGTCTGACATTTTAAAAAGTTTATATGAAATGGAAGTACGTATAGAGGAGATAAGGGGACAACGTATTTGTCTATATTATGATGAAACTACTTTTGACTCAGTTTAATGATTAAAATTGAGACGCATAGTAAAAGAGGTTATCCATACGAAAAGAAATTATAAATTTGATTAGGGAGTTGCACATATGAAAAAAACAGTCTTATATTTATTATTGTCTCTAGTTTTAGTTTTAACGGCTTGTAGTAATAGTTCGAATAATAATTCAACTTCGAAAAAGAAAAATAGTGATTCTAAAGAAACTGTAACCATCAAAAATAGTTTTGAAGCAAGTGGTAAAGAAAATAATGGCAGTGATAAGAAAAAAATCTCTAATACTGTCGAAGTACCAAAGAATCCTAAAAATGCCGTTGTATTAGATTATGGAGCGCTTGATGTGTTGAAAGAATTAGGTGTGGCTGATAAAGTAAAAGGTTTACCTAAAGGTGAAAATAACCAATCTTTACCTAAATTTTTAGATGAATTTAAAGATGATAAGTATATTAATACTGGAAATTTAAAAGAAGTGAACTTTGATAAAGTTGCATCAGCTAAACCAGATGTGATTTTTATTTCAGGAAGAACAGCTAATCAGAAAAATTTAGATGAATTTAAAAAAGCTGCACCAAAAGCTAAAGTTGTATATGTAGGTACAAGTGATGACAACTTAATTAAAGATATGAAAAAAAATACAGAAAATTTAGGGAAAATCTACGATAAAGAAGATAAAGCTAAAAAAATTAATAAAGATTTAGATAGAAAAATATCTGATATGAAAGATAAAACTAAAGACTTTAATAAGAAAGTAATGTATTTATTGGTTAACGAAGGTGAACTATCAACGTTTGGACCAGGAGGAAGATTTGGTGGTTTAGTGTTTGATACATTAGGATTTAAACCTGCAGACAAAAAGGTTAGCAAAAGCCCGCATGGTCAAAATATAAATAATGAATATATTAACAAGCAGAATCCAGATGTTATTTTAGCTATGGATCGTGGTTCAGTTGTAGGTGGTAAAGCAACAACAAATCAAGTTTTAAAAAACAAAGTTATAAAAAATGTAAAAGCAGTAAAAAGTAATCATATTTACGAATTAGATCCAAAACTATGGTATTTCTCTTCAGGATCTTCAACGACAACTATCAAACAAATTGATGAATTAAATGAAGTAGTAGAGAAAGTTGAAAAATAATCTTATAATAAGAGAAAATCAACCGAGGTATAAGAAGAAAACTTTAAATGCATGAATAGAATGTTGATATAAGAAGAGCTCCTAAAGCGAATTTTTAAATAAAATTCACTTTAGGAGCTCAAATATTTCAAAAACTTTGTAACAAGTTATTTATACTTCAAAATATAAATGATAATGAAATTTACAACGACTGTTAAAATGCGCTTTACAACGAGGACACATTTCTACCATCATATAGTCACGAATACGCATCTCATGTTTACAAACACCACACATAATAGCTTTTTCATCAAACTCATTTTCAGCCCATCTTTCAATTGTATGAGATACGTGTTCATTATGACATTTATAACACGGATAATATTTGTTGCAACATTTAAATTTAATGGCAATAACATCTAAAGATGAATAATAATGTGTACATCGTGTTTCATTATCTATGAGTGATCCATAAACCTTTGCCAATGATGTGTCCTCCTTGAAGAATTAATCTGTGGGATGATCACCTATAATACGTACCTCAGTATTCAATTCAACATCGAATTTTTCTTTAACTATTTTTTGTACGTGATGTATAAGTGCTTCATAATCAGTTGCTGTACCGTTGTCTACATTAACCATGAATCCCGCATGCTTAGTTGAAACTTCAACGCCACCGATTCGATAGCCCTGTAAATTAGAATCTTGAATGAGTTTACCTGCAAAATGACCCGGTGGTCTTTGGAAAACACTTCCGCAAGAAGGGAATTCAAGCGGTTGTTTAGATTCACGTCTTTCAGTAAGATCATCCATTTTGGCCTGAATTTCATCTAATTTACCTGGTTCTAAGGTGAAAGCAGCCTCTAATACAACTAAATGTTTTTGTTGTACCACACTATTTCTATAGTCTAATTCCAGTTCAGCTGTAGTGAGCTTTAATAAATCACCTTTTTCATTGACACATAATGCATAGTCAATACAGTCTTTAACTTCTCCGCCATAAGCACCAGCATTCATGAATACGGCGCCACCAATTGACCCAGGGATACCGCATGCAAATTCTAAACCGGTTAATACATGGTCACGTGCAACATTTGAAACGTCAATAATTGCTGCACCACTACCTGCTATAATTGCATCATCAGAGGTTTCAATATGATTGAGAGATAATAAGCTGAGGACGATTCCTCGAATTCCACCTTCTCGAATGATAATGTTAGACCCATTTCCTAAATAAGTTACCGGTATACTGTTCTCATGGGCAAACTTTACGATGGCTTGGACTTCTTCATTTTTGGTAGGGGATAAATAAAAATCTGCCTCTCCTCCTGTTTCTGTATATGTATAACGCTTGAGAGGTTCATCCACTTTAATAATATCTTTAGGAAGAATTGACTCTAATCCGCGTAAGATGTCATTTTTATTCAATGTTTTGAACATCCTTTCTCATCTTCTTAATATCAACATTATTATATCAATTATAAAAGTTATTTGCGAAATTTGGATATATGAATTGATTATAAATATAAAATGGTTATGTCGTACTTTATGAGTTTTTACGATAACAAATTAGATTCCTTATATAATTTCTCAAACAAATTTTGTTTTTGAGACTCATATTCACGTATCTTTTTAGCATGTTGCACAATTTCATTTTTCTTACTTGCAAACCATTCTGCTATTGCTTTATCGTTGTGTAGTAAATGATTGACTGTTTGATATTGTTTGAAAAGAGAAGTTTCCATTTGAATAATATGTAATCTTACTTCTTGTTTTAATTCACTTAAATTATTAAAACGTGCCATGACAACTTTTTTCTTGTAAGAATGGTGCAAACGATAAAAACCAGCATAATTTAGGCGCTTTTCATCTAGTGAAGTAATATCGTGCAAGTTATTTACACCAACAAGTATATCTAAAATGGGCTCAGTTTGATAATTAAAATGACAGGTACCACCGATATGCTGAGTGTATTTAATAGGAGAATCTAAAATAGTAAACAATACGTCTTTCACTTTGTTATATTCATATGTAAATTGTTTCACAGATTCATTTTTAATAAAAGGTTGGACATTAGCGTACATGAAATACTCCTCATTTATAAAAATAATATATACAATAAAGTCTGACATACTATAACACAATTCATTTTCATAATAAATACGTTTATGTATAATGTTTAGTGATAAGGAGTGCAAATATGAAAAAACTACTATTTATCATAACAGTTATCATTTTAACCATAGTTGTATCCGCTTGTGGAAATGAATCAAAAAGAGATATTAAACAATTTGAACGTCAATATAAAGAAATTCATCAAAAACAACACAGTGTAGAAAAAGTTATGGATAAAATACCATTAAAAGAGTTAGATAATTTAAGTAAAACTGATACCACTGATAAAAATAAAAAAGAATTTCGTGCACTTCAGCAGGATATTAATAACTATTTGATACCTGAGTTTAAAAAATATAAAAATTCCACTCAACATTTAACAGCAGATACTAATGAGGTTAAGCACTTGAAAGAGGATTATCTAAAAACTGTTGAAAATAAAGAGAAATCTATATATGATTTAAAAGAATTTGTAGATTTATGTAATCGCTCAATTAAAGATAATGAAGATATTTTGGATTATACTAAATTATTCGAGAAAAATAGAACTGAAGTGGAGTCTGACATTAATAAAGCACAAAATAAAGAAGATGCAAGTCAACTTAAATCAAAATTAGAAGAAAATAATCAACAATTAAAAGATACTGCTAAAAAATATTTAAATTCTTCAAATAATGATTCTGATTCAGCGAAAGAAGCAATCAAAAATCATATTTCACCACTTATTGACAAACAAATTACGGATATTAATAAAACAAATATTTCTGATAATCATGTTGATAATGCTAGAAAAAATGCAATTGAGATGTATTATAGTTTGCAAAATTATTATGATACGAGAGTAGATACGATTAAAACTAGCGAAAAATTAGCTCAAATTGATGTTGATCGATTGCCAAAAGAGGGAAAAGATATATCAGAAATGGATAAATCGTTCAAAAGAGAATTTAAAAAAATAAAAGAAAGTGTAAATTAAATACTATCTGAATTTAAAAAAATGAAAATTTATGGTTAACATTACATAGCAGAGTGTGTATAATTGTACCCATTGATAAGATTTTAGGGATAAAAATTTCACGCATATGCTTAGTATGAAGTGATAAATATTTTTAGAGGTGAATAGAATGGCTATTAAGCTGAGTTCAATTGACCAGTTTGAACAAGTATTAGAAGAAAATAAATATGTTTTTGTATTAAAACACAGTGAAACTTGTCCAATTTCTGCAAATGCGTATGATCAATTTAATAAGTTTTTATATGAAAGAGACATAGATGGTTATTATCTAATCGTTCAACAAGAGCGTAAACTATCTGATTATATCGCAGAGAAAACAAACGTAAAACACGAATCACCACAAGCTTTTTATTTTGTAGATGGTGAAATGAAGTGGAATGCAGACCACGATGATATTAACGTTTCTCAACTTGCTCAAGCTGAGGAATAATTAGAAAAGAATGAAATGATGAAGCAGCTTGCCTCAAATGTCAATGTTAGACAGATACAGGCAAGCTATTCTTATGTTATGAAAATTTTAAAATAGTTATGTATAATGTGATAATAAGTATAATTAAGGGACATAATGAAGAACACGCAGAAGATATGTTATTTCTTTAGTGTCAAATCATTGTTACTTAGATTTATAGATTATTCTCATACATCCTTTAGTATGTTTAAAATAATTTTTGGAAAAGAGAAAAATAAGGTGGTTAAGACAATGAAAGTTTTAGTAGCCATGGATGAATTTAATGGAATTATTTCTAGTTACCAAGCTAATAGATATGTTGAAGAAGCGGTAGCAAGTCAAATTGAAGATGCAGATATCGTTCAAGTTCCACTATTTAACGGTCGTCACGAATTATTAGATTCAGTCTTTCTTTGGCAATCAGGAAATAAATATCGTGTGAGTGCGCATGATGCTGACATGAAAGAAACCGAAGCAATATATGGACAAACGGATAGTGGTATGACTATTATCGAAGGTCACTTATTTTTAAATGGCAAAAAACCTATTCAACATCGATCAAGTTACGGTTTGGGAGAGGTTATAAAAGCAGCATTGGACAATCATACAGAACATCTTGTTATCTCTTTAGGTGGAATAGGAAGTTTTGATGGTGGTGCAGGCATGTTGCAAGCATTGGGTGCAACATTTTATGATGATGAAGCACAAATTGTCGATATGAGAAAAGGTGCAGATTTAATAAAATATATTAGACGTATTGATTTATCAGGTGTTCATCCACAATTAACAAAGGTAAACATTCAATTAATGTCAGATTTCTCAAGTCGATTGTATGGGAAAAAAAGTGAAATCATGCAAACATACGAATCATTAGATTTGTCTCAAAATGAAGCAGCCGAGATAGATAATTTAATTTGGTATTTTAGTGAATTATTTAAGAATGAATTGAAAATAGCAATGGGACCAATCGAGCGCGGTGGTGCTGGAAGTGGTATAGCAGCTGTATTAAATAGTCTCTATCAAGCTGAGATTTTAACAAGCCATGAATTAGTGAATCAAATCACACATTTAGAAAACTTAATTCAACAGGCAGATCTTATTATTTTCGGAGAAGGTTTGAAAGAAGAAGATCAAATTCTAGAGACTACAACAATACGTATAGCAGAACTTACCCAACAATACAGCAAGCCAGCTATTGCAATTTGTGCTACAAATGATAAATTTGATTTGTTTGAATCATTGAATGTTACAGCAATGTTTAATACATTTATTGATATGCCTGATTCATATACAGATTTTAAGATGGGTATTCAAATCAGACATTACACAGTACAAGCACTAAAATTATTGAAAACGCAAATAAACTTACCGCTTTCATCCTAATATTAGAAAAAGTTTTTATACACATTTAATTTAAAAGCCATTGACAGTAAGAGTAGCTTTAGAGCTACATACTGACAATGGCTTTTTATGTTATTTATAAGATTGATGGCTGTTTGCTACTTCTTGAGCAATACCAACGACAACATGAACAGCCTTTTCCATTACATCGATAGAAGCGTATTCAAAAGGACCGTGGAAATTGCCACAACCAGTAAAAATATTAGGTGTAGGTAACCCCATAAAAGATAATTGTGATCCATCTGTACCACCTCGAATAGGTTCAGTGTTAGGTACGATGTCTAAAGCCTCAAAGACACGTTTAGGTATATCAATGATGTGTTTCAAAGGTTCAATTTTTTCTGCCATGTTAAAATATTGGTCATGCACATCTACTTTAATTGGAAAATGATTATAATGAACATTAATATCATCACGAATTTCCATCATGCGTTTTTTACGTAGCTCAAACTGTTCTTTGTCATGGTCGCGAATAATATATTGTAGAGTTGCTTTTTCAACATTACCTGTAAAATTCATTAAATGATAGAACCCTTCGTATCCTTCAGTTCTTTCAGGAACTTCATGTGAAGGAAGTAAACTATTAAACTGTTGACCTAAACTAATTGCATTAACCATGGCATTTTTAGCTGAACCTGGATGAACGTTAACACCATGGCAAGTGACAGTTACCTCTGCCGCATTGAAACTTTCGAATTGTAGTTCTCCTAATTGACTGCCATCCATTGTATATGCAAAATCTGCATTAAATCGACTAACATCAAATTGATGCGGGCCTCGTCCAATTTCTTCATCGGGTGTAAAGCCAACTCGAATTGTACCGTGTTTAATGTCAGGATGATCAATTAAATACTTTATCCCTTCCATTATTTCTACAACACCTGCTTTATCATCGGCGCCTAGTAGAGATGTACCATCTGTCACCATTAGTGTATGACCCACAACTTTATTTAATTCAGGAAAAACATCAGGATCTAAGATACGCTGAGATTCACCAAGTTTGATAGGTTGCCCATTATAGGCTTCAATGATTTGCGGATTTACATGAGAAGCATTGAAATCTGGTGAAGTGTCTACATGTGCTAAAAAACCGACAGTAGGTACATTATAATTAATATTGCTTTCGAGTGTAGCAAATAAGTAACCATATTCATCCATGTCTGTTTTAAGACCTAATGATTGAAGCTCTTCTTCTAATAGATTTAATAAATCCCACTGTTTATTCGTAGATGGTGTCGTCTTGGAATCAGGATTAGATTGTGTATCAATTTTTACATATCTCGTTAATCTTTCGATAATTTGTTTCTTCATACGAGTTCATCCCCTTAGATTTATACTCTATTATTCATATTATAGGATTTTTTATAAGTTTTACCCTTGATTTTACCATAAGATTGCTTGATGCGTGAATAAATGTAATAGACTATTTCAGATACAAGTATACCGAATGCAATTGCACCAGAAATTAATGTTACCTCTAAAAAAGTATTAACTGCATTCGTATAATCATTTGATACTAAAAATCTTGTAGCTTCATATGCTGCGCCACCTGGAACGAGAGGTATAATGCCGGGGACGATAAATATAATAACAGGTTGCTTGTACCGTCTACTCATTGTATGACTCATTAATCCTAATATTAGACTTCCTAAAAATGAAGCGCCAACTTTACCTAAATCCATACCTACTGTCATCTGATATATTGTCCAAGCAACAGCTCCAACAAATCCACAAGCTAATAGCAATTTTTTAGGTGCATTAAATATAATTGAAAAAAGGACTGTGGCAATGAAACTAATGATAAAGTGAAACAGATAAATAAACATAACTAACAGCCTTTCTTATAATAATAGTAATACAATAGCTACTCCTGCACCAATAGCAAATGCAGTTAAAGCAGCTTCAACACCACGTGACATACCAGCAAGTAACTCTCCGGCAAGTAAGTCACGAATAGCGTTAGTAATCAAAATACCGGGAACGAGAGGCATGACACTTGCAATAGTAATAATGTCTTGATTTTTAGCTATACCTAGTTTAGTGAATATTGCTGCAATACTAATAACAACAGCAGATGCTACAAACTCTGAAAAGAATTTAATTTGTATATATTTTTGCACGAAACTAAACGTTAAAAAAGCTATGCCACCCGCTAGGCATGCAATCCAAGCGTCGGAAGCTACGCCACCAAACATGAATAAGAAAAAACCACAAGCTACAAAGGCAGCAATGAGATTTGTTAAGAAAGAATACTGAAGAGACGCACGTTTAAGTTGCAGTAACTCACTTTTTGCTTCGTCAATTGTAAGTTGCTTACTCGAAATTTTACGAGATAGGCTATTGGTTAAAGCAATTTTCTCAAGATCGGTTGTACGTTCGCGAATACGAATCAACCTCGTACTAGTACGATCATTTAATGAGAAAATAATTGCAGTTGATGTCACAAAACTGTATGTATCATGTAAACCATAACTATGGGCAATACGATTCATTGTATCCTCAATTCGATATGTTTCAGCGCCTGCTTCAAGTAAGATTCGCCCAGCAATTAAGACTACATCAATCACTTTATTTTCATCAATGATAGTGATTGAATCTGACATATCTCATCACCTCCGAAGCTATTTAATATTTTTATGAACAATTGAAGTTTACAACTTGAAGACTTAAGTTTCAATAGACAGCTTGATTTTAATAACATTTTCAATACTAATTAAAAATAGTAAAAAATGCTATGCATAACTGTATACGCTTTAATAATTTTTTAACGTAGCAGTTAACATAGCATTTAGCTTGATTATAATTTGACAATAGGATTAAACATGACTTTATTTCTTCCTTCACTTTTAGCCACATGTACCATGTCATCAGCATCTTTAAATACTTTACGTTGAGATTTACGATCTTCTTGAGTTAAGTATCCTACACCAATTGAAACTGATAGCTTGATTACTTCTTTGTTTGGTAGGTGGAAAGAAGATTTTTCAACACCACTTCGAATATTTTCTGCTAATTTCACGCTTTGATCTAGTGTGTAATCTCTTATTACAACAGAAAATTCTTCGCCACCGTTTCTAAATATTTTGAACTGGTTTGGGACATAGTTTTTTAATAGTTGAGACATTTGTTTGAGAACAGCATCTCCTGATTGGTGTGAATAATGATCGTTTACATCTTTAAAGCCATCAATATCAATGAGAAGTAAGGCTAAACTTTGTTTCTTTTCTTCAGCTTTACTTGAGACCTCATTTAAGTGTCTATCAAATTCTTTCACATTACCTAGACCTGTAAGATAATCGTATTTATCTTCATTTTCATAACGATTGACTAAAGAGAAAAAGTGCCATATATCAACGAATGTTATTGCTGAAGCAATTGTAATAATAAATGAAATAGGGATAAGCACTAAAATCTCTACGAGTTCATAAATAGGGCTTAATAATGCTAAAAATAACAAAATGATAATGCTAATCAAATTTAAAATAAGTAAAGAAATGATATCGTTTTGCTTTAAGAATGGTCCCACTGCACTGACAATACCTGCAATAACGATTAATGTAATACCATAAATAATTGAGTTTCCAAAGATAAATACATCGACTAAAGATACGATAAAAGCAGCCGTGAGTGTATATATCATGTTGGTATAACGTCCTAAAAACAAAAGAGGTACAAATGTTAAATGGACGAGGTATTCGTTTTGAAATGGGATAGGGTATGCCGCTAAAAGTAAAGAAACGAATGTCATTAGTACTGTTACATATTCTTTAGAAAAAATCATTCTTTTATTTTCAGAATATTGTAACCTATGAAATAAATATATACCTGCCACCATGACAGATATGTTATATATGATAGCTTCAAACATTTCCATACCGACTCCTTTATTAACCATTAGCTATTGTAAGTGAAAACTTACAATTTGTCATCATCTAGCAACAGAAATTACACACAAACAATGGTATTTAATGTTAAAATTAGCACTTAAATGGTATGATTAAAAAAATGTATAGACAATGCAAAGATAATGTAAAGGTCAATCTTTGTAATTTAGACAATAGCTATGTAACATGGATATTTATAATTTAAACATTAATCATATAATTTTAGTTCAATGAAAACTACATTTATGGTTGATAAATATTGCATTAAAAACGATAGATAACAAATTTTACATAGCGTGAGGTACAACTTATTCAATGAAGGTGAACTGATGTATACACTATTACTTATAGCTTTTACTATGATAGTCAGTTTAATAATTACACCCATTATTATTGTAATATCAAAAAAATTAGATTTAGTAGATCGTCCTAATTTCAGAAAAGTACATACGAAACCTATCTCAGTGATGGGAGGAACGGTCATTTTATTTTCTTTCTTAATAGGGATTTGGCTCGGACACCCTATTGAACGTGAGGTTAAACCGCTTATATTAGGTGCAATTACAATGTATATGGTTGGATTGATTGATGATATTTACGATCTAAGACCTTATTTAAAGTTAGCAGGTCAAATTGTTGCAGCTTTAATTGTTACGTTTTATGGAATTACAATAGACTTTATTTCATTGCCAATTGGTCCAACGATTCATTTTGGCATATTCAGCATTCCTATTACAGTAATATGGATTGTAGCAATTACCAATGCTATTAATCTTATCGACGGACTTGATGGACTTGCCTCAGGCGTCTCAGCATTGGCATTAATGACTATTGGATTCATCGCTATTTTACAAGCGAACATATTTATTATCATGATTTGCTGTGTACTTTTAGGGTCTTTACTTGGTTTCTTATTCTATAACTTTCACCCAGCGAAAATTTTCCTAGGTGATAGTGGTGCATTAATGATAGGATTTATTATCGGTTTCTTATCCTTACTCGGCTTTAAGAATATCACATTTATTGCATTATTCTTTCCTATAGTTATATTAGCGGTGCCATTTATTGATACATTATTTGCAATGATTCGTCGAATGAAAAAAGGGCAACATATAATGCAAGCGGACAAGTCACATTTACATCATAAATTACTTGCTTTAGGATATACGCATAGACAAACCGTTTTACTTATTTATTCAATAGCGATTATGTTTAGTTTATCTAGTGTTATCCTCTATTTATCCCAACCGTTGGGTGCACTTATGATGTTCATTCTCATTGTCTTTACGATTGAGTTGATCGTTGAATTTACTGGATTAATAGATGATAATTATCGACCAATATTAAATTTAATTACAAAAAAAGGAAATGGTAAGCAACATCATTATGATGAGCATCACCGTTCATAATAAAAAAACACTATGTAGGTCATAAGCACGCGTTGCTTTAACTTGCATAGTGTTTTTTATTTAATTGGTTTCAATATCAAAAGGTAATAGTTTAAGGTCTTCTTGTTTCAAATCATAATTTCCAGAAGTAATTCGATTTAAAAAGTCTATAAAAGCATCATATTCATTTTTTACTACGTCAATTTGATAACTTACTTTATCGGTATAAAATTGTTCTCTTAATAAGAATGTAGTAGAGGCAAGTTCATATTCAAATTTACCTGTCTGATCATAATCTAACGTAACGGTTACTGGAATAGCTTCTCTTAGTTCGACTCTACCTATATCATATATCACATCACGCACGGCGCCGCTATATGCTCTAATAAGACCGCCTGCACCTAACTTGATACCACCGAAGTAGCGTGTCACGACGACACAAACATTGTGTATCTCTTGTTTTTTCAGTATTTCAAGCATTGGGATGCCAGCTGTTCCACTTGGTTCGCCATCGTCGTTTGCCTTTTGAATATTCATCTCTGGTCCGACAGTATAGGCTGAACAATTATGAGTTGCATCTTTATGTTTTGTTTTAATTTCATCTATAAAAGCTTTTGCTTCATTTTCAGTCGAAACAGGCTTAATATATGCTATAAAGCGTGATTTACTTATCACATTTTCAATTGAATGTGCTTGTTTAATAGTAATTATGGATTTATCCATCTTATTTTTGCCACCTACAATTCAGTTTTCTAACATTATTATACACGTAACAAGATAGGTTCTAAATTATTACGATGATATTTTCTTTTTTAAAAAATTATTGTATCATAACTATGAGTATAATTGAGGAGGATAAGTATTAAGATGAAGATTGCAGTTATGACCGATTCTACAAGTTATTTACCACAACATATAATAGAACAATATAACATACCAGTCGCTTCACTAAGTGTAACTTTCGATGATGGAGTGAATTTCACTGAGAGTGATGATTTTTCTGTAGATGATTTTTATAAAAAAATGGCTTCATCTAAAACTATACCAACAACAAGCCAACCTGCTATTGGCGATTGGATTGAAAATTTTGAGAGATTAAGAGAACAAGGATACACTGATGTCATCGTGATTAACTTATCAAGTGGTATAAGCGGAAGCTATCCTTCAGCAACACAAGCTGGTGAAATGGTTGAAGATATTCAAGTACATACGTTTGATAGCCGTCTTGCTGCGATGATTGAAGGTAGCTTTGCAATTTACGCTGCTCAATTGGTACAAAAGGGATATAAACCTGATGATATTATTAATGAACTAACTGAAATAAGACAACATATTGGTGCATACTTAATTGTTGATGATTTAAAAAAATTACAAAAAAGTGGTCGTATCACTGGAGCTCAAGCTTGGGTAGGTACATTATTGAAAATGAAACCTGTCTTGCGTTTTGAAGAAGATGGTAAAATACATCCACACGAAAAAGTACGTACTAAAAAACGTGCGCTAAAATCTTTAGAAACAAACATTTTTAAAGAAATAGAAGGCATGGAAGATGTGACAGTATTTGTAATAAACGGTGATAAAACTGAAGATGGAAAGTCATTTCTTCAGCAATTAAAGGAAGATCATCCTAATGTTCATATTCAGTATTGTGAATTTGGACCAGTGATAGCATCACATTTAGGATCAGGCGGTTTAGGATTGGGTTACTTCCCAAGAAGAATCGACATTAATTAATATATAATCAAAAGTCTGAAAGCTTGATAGGAAAGAACACAGTGGTAATATCATTAGATATCACTTGTGTTCGCTTATTTGAGTATTTCAGACTTTTTTGAAAGTAGTGAAGTAAAATTAAATATTACGGTAGACTGATTTCTCCAACGCATCAACTTGAAGATGAATCAGTATCTCAAGTTTCAAAAGGTGTTATAAAAGACAGTGAGCGTTGGTATTGTATTCAATGTGGAAACACTTCCTTGCAATATTTTGTGACTTACAATTCAACGATATTGGATAAAACAATCACATACTGTAGACGATGCATTCAATTAGGCAGAATGGATAGTATTACAGATATATGTCTCGTAAAAAGTTTTCAAAAAGCAACAAAAGCGAATTATCAGTTACCTTTTGAATTATCAAAGCAACAGCAATACGCTTCAGAAACTATCGTTCAAGCTATAAAAAATAATAATGACCTCTTGTTATATGCCGTCACAGGATCAGGGAAAACTGAAATGATGTTTGAGGGAATTAGGATAGCTCGTCAGATGGGACATAATATTGCTATTGTATCACCTCGTGTAGACGTTATTATTGAGATAAGTCATCGAATTAAAGATGCTTTTATCGATGAACATATAGATGTGCTACATCAATCTAGTAGACAGCAATATAATGGTCATTTTGTTATTGCTACTATCCATCAATTATTGAGGTTTAAACAGCATTTTGATACTGTATTTGTCGATGAGGTAGATGCTTTTCCGTTGTCTATGGATCCACAATTATCAAATGCAATACAACTTGCTTCAAAATCGAATCATTCACATATTTTCATGACGGCCACACCACCGCGTCATTTTTTAAAACAATTCCCCCCAGAAAAAATAATTAAGTTACCAGCCCGTTTTCACCGATCCCCCCTTCCTATTCCTAAGTTCAAATATTTCAAATTAAAATCAACACGAAAACAAAATTTATTACTTAATATATTTAGATATCAAATTAACCAACAACGTTTTACTTTGGTCTTTATTAATAATATAGAAATTATGAATAAAATGTATCAACAGTATAAAATGGACATCCCTGATTTGATTTGCGTTCACAGTGAAGATGATTTACGATTTGAAAAAATTGAAGCTTTAAGACGAGGACAACACAAAATTGTATTCACTACAACTATTTTAGAAAGAGGATTTACAATGACACACTTAGATGTCGTTGTAGTTGATGCTGGAAGTTTTCAACAAGAGGCTTTAATTCAAATTGCTGGTCGCGTAGGACGTAAACAGCAGTCTCCAAGTGGCTTAGTTTTATTTCTTCATGAAGGTGTTACATTATCGATGATTTTAGCTAAAAGAAACATTATTTCAATGAATCGTTTAGCAATTAAAAGGGGATGGATTGATGCGTAAATGTATCCAGTGCAATCAACCTATTCATGAGACCATTCATATTTATAACTTATTTAAACCACCTCAGATATTTTGTGAACGATGTGAAACATTATGGCTTAACTCCAAAATTCATAAAGATGGTAGGTGTCCTAAGTGCCTTAACAACAAAATTTCTACTGATGGCGAATGTCATGACTGTCAATTCTTAAGTAAAACATTTTATTTAATGGAACAATTGTTTTGTGATTATAGTTATGATGGTATGATGAAAGAAATCATACACCAGTATAAGATTAAGCGAGACTTCTATTTGGCAGAAGTATTGGCGAGAAAATTAGTTTTACCTCAAACGCAATATGATTATATAGTTCCCATTCCTTCTCCAATTGAACGCGACATTGAACGTACATTTAATCCTGTGACCACTGTCTTAGATAAAATGGGCATCTCATATCAAGATGTATTAGGTACACATATACGTCCTAAGCAGTCAAAGTTAGGAAAGATTGAACGTTCAAAAGCCCCTAATCCATTTTATATAAAAGATGAAGAGATAAATATCGAAGGGAAAGTAATACTACTCATAGATGATATTTATACAACAGGGTTAACTATTCATCACGCAGGGTGTAAATTGTACGATAAAAAAGTCAGAAAATTCAAAGTGTTTGCGTTTGCACGATAACATAAACATGGTAAAATATAGGTAAGAAGTATCAATATAGAGGTTTAAGGAGAGATTACTATGATTAGATTTGAAATTCATGGAGATAACCTCACTATCACAGATGCAATTCGCAACTATATTGAGGAGAAAGTAGGTAAATTAGAAAGATACTTTAACAATGTGCCAAATGCTGTAGCACATGTTAGAGTTAAAACTTATTCTAATTCTACAACTAAAATTGAAGTTACAATTCCTTTAAAAGATGTCACTCTTAGAGCTGAAGAAAGACATGATGATTTATATGCAGGCATTGATTTAATTACTAACAAATTGGAAAGACAAGTACGTAAATACAAAACTCGTGTAAATCGTAAACATAGAGATCGTGGAGATCAAGATATCTTTGTTGCTGAAGTACAAGAGTCTACAACAAACAATCATGCAGATGATATAGAAAGTGAAAATGATATTGAAATTATTCGTTCTAAACAATTCAGCTTAAAACCAATGGATTCTGAAGAAGCAGTATTGCAAATGAATTTATTGGGACATGATTTCTTTATTTTTACCGATAGAGAAACTGATGGCACAAGCATTGTTTATAGACGAAAAGATGGCAAATACGGTCTGATTGAAACAACTGAATAAATTGACTTGTATATTATAGACTATAATATTGCCGAAGTTGAATTAAGAATTCTTATCAGTTTATTGAATAAGGTAATAATGATTAATAGAATCAGGGTTACTAATACACATATGTATTCTTAGTTTGCTTGACTACAAAATAGAACTTAATAAACATAGGCTGGGGCATTGTTTTGATATGTTCACTTCAAAGTAGATATGACATTAATCAAGCTTTGGAGTTCGTATTCTTAATAAGTGTCTCAGCTTATTTTGTTTGCTTAAATTTTGAATTAACCAATTAAATGAGTATTTAATAGACAGTATGCTTACAAATATGCTAGTGTGATTTGACGATTTATATTTAAACTTTGATTTTAAATTTCTATATTAGTTAAAGGTATCGCGTTGCGTTATTTTTTAAAAACGTGTTTGATTGCGAGAAAAAAATGATTGCAACGTGTTAAAATAAAATTATTGTTAATTGAAATGTTTATATACATTTTATAATATAAATGATTGTCTATAGAAAAAGGCTGTTGCCAGTCGAATCAAAGTGAAGTGTTGTGAAAAATTGAGTTAACACGCATTACTTCATGAGTATATAAGTATAAATTTAGCGATATAAATGATAAGATAAATTGTTGTAAGCCAAACAGTTTTTAGTTAAAGGAGCGACGCGTGCAATGGGATTTTTATCGAAAATTGTTGACGGCAATAAAAAAGAAATTAAAAGATTAGGTAAGTTAGCAGATAAAGTACTTGCTTTAGAGGAAGATACTGCGATATTAACCGATGAAGAAATACGTGAAAAAACAAAATCTTTTCAAAAAGAGTTAGCAGAAATTGAAGATGTAAAAAAACAAAATGATTATTTAGATAAAATTTTACCTGAAGCTTATGCACTTGTACGTGAGGGGTCAAAGAGAGTATTTAATATGATTCCTTATAAAGTACAAGTAATGGGTGGTATTGCTATACATAAAGGTGATATTGCAGAAATGAGAACAGGTGAAGGGAAAACATTGACTGCAACCATGCCGACGTATTTGAATGCTTTAGCTGGTAGAGGTGTACATGTTATTACAGTCAATGAATATCTATCAAGTTCACAAAGTGAAGAAATGGCTGAACTATATAACTATCTTGGCTTAACTGTAGGTTTGAACTTAAATAGTAAGTCAACTGAAGAAAAACGTGAGGCTTACGCACAAGATATCACTTATAGTACGAATAATGAACTTGGGTTTGATTATCTTAGAGATAATATGGTGAACTATGCTGAAGAGAGAGTAATGCGTCCTCTACATTTTGCAATTATTGATGAGGTCGATTCCATATTGATCGACGAAGCAAGAACACCTTTAATTATTTCTGGTGAAGCGGAAAAATCTACTTCTTTATATACTCAAGCAAATGTTTTTGCAAAAATGCTTAAAGCGGAAGATGATTATAATTATGATGAAAAAACCAAAGCTGTACATCTTACAGAACAAGGTGCAGATAAAGCTGAACGTATGTTCAAAGTAGATAATCTTTATGATGTTCAAAATGTGGAAGTGATTAGTCATATTAATACAGCTTTAAGAGCTCATGTTACTTTGCAACGCGATGTTGATTACATGGTCGTTGACGGTGAAGTATTAATTGTTGACCAATTTACTGGACGTACAATGCCTGGACGTCGTTTTTCTGAAGGTTTACACCAAGCAATTGAGGCTAAAGAAGGTGTAGCAATTCAAAATGAGTCTAAAACGATGGCATCCATTACTTTCCAAAACTATTTCAGAATGTATAATAAGTTAGCGGGGATGACTGGTACAGCGAAAACCGAAGAGGAAGAATTTCGTAATATCTATAATATGACAGTTACCCAAATTCCAACAAACAAACCTGTTCAACGTAAAGATAATTCAGACTTAATTTATATTAGTCAAAAAGGAAAGTTTGATGCGGTAGTTGAAGATGTTGTAGAAAAACATAAAAAAGGACAACCCGTCTTACTAGGTACTGTTGCTGTTGAGACTTCTGAATATATTTCAAATTTACTAAAAAAACGTGGTGTCAGACATGACGTATTAAACGCTAAAAATCATGAACGCGAAGCTGAAATCGTTTCAAACGCGGGGCAAAAAGGTGCAGTTACAATTGCCACAAATATGGCTGGACGTGGAACAGATATTAAACTTGGTGATGGTGTTGAAGAGTTAGGTGGACTTGCTGTTATTGGTACTGAGCGTCATGAATCAAGACGTATTGATGATCAATTACGTGGACGTTCAGGACGCCAAGGTGATAGAGGAGATAGTCGTTTTTACCTATCTTTACAAGATGAATTAATGGTACGTTTTGGTTCAGAACGCTTACAGAAAATGATGAACCGTTTAGGAATGGATGATTCAACGCCAATCGAGTCGAAAATGGTATCTCGAGCTGTAGAATCAGCTCAAAAACGAGTAGAAGGTAATAACTTTGACGCGCGTAAACGTATTCTAGAATACGATGAAGTTTTACGTAAGCAACGTGAAATTATTTATAATGAGCGTAATGAAATCATTGATAGTGAAGAAAGTTCTCAAGTCGTTAACGCGATGTTACGTTCTACATTGCAACGTGCGATTAATCATTTTATTAATGAAGAAGACGATAATCCTGACTACACGCCATTTATCAATTACGTTAATGATGTGTTCTTGCAAGAAGGAGATCTTCAAGATACAGAAATTAAAGGTAAAGATTCAGAAGATATTTTTGAAATTGTATGGTCTAAAATTGAAAAAGCATATGCACAGCAACAAGAAACATTAGGAGACCAAATGAGTGAATTTGAGCGGATGATTTTATTACGTTCAATTGATACACATTGGACTGATCATATTGATACGATGGATCAATTGCGTCAAGGTATTCATTTACGTTCATATGCACAACAAAATCCACTTCGTGATTATCAAAATGAAGGTCATGAATTATTTGATATCATGATGCAAAATATCGAGGAAGATACATGTAAGTATATCTTGAAATCAGTGGTTCAGTTTGAAGATGATGTAGAACGTGAAAAATCTAAAAGCTTTGGTGAAGCAAAACATGTAACTGCTGAAGATGGCAAAGAAAAAGCAAAGCCCCAACCGATTGTAAAAGGTGATCAGGTAGGTAGAAATGATCCATGCCCATGTGGTAGTGGTAAAAAATATAAAAATTGTCATGGGAAAGCGTAATCAATAAAATAGTTTAAATATAAAGGCTGAGGCATATCAAATTATGAATGACTCAGCCTTTATTTACATCGCTTGTAAGTTAAATGCTTAGTAATATGATATAGCGATGGAATGGCCGTTTATTTTTAAAAAATAGGCATATACTGTATGATATAAATATTATGACATAGAATGATTAAATAGGAGAGAAGATGAATGGAACTATCTGAGATTAAAAGAAATTTAGAAGAATATCAAAATCACTTAAATCAAATTAGGGGGTCTCTTTGACTTAGAAAATAAAGAGACGAACATACAAGAGTATGAAGAAATGATGACTGATCCTGATTTTTGGAATGATCAAACTAAAGCACAAGATATCATTGATAAGAACAATGCACTAAAATCTATAGTAAATGGGTATTATCAACTGACAAATGCTGTCGATGATATGAGTGCGACGAGAGAGTTATTACAAGAAGAATATGATGAGGATATGAAGATAGAATTAGAAGAGGAAGTTCAGCAATTTGAAGAACAAATTGATCAATATGAGTTACAATTACTCCTCGACGGACCACATGATGCAAATAATGCTATATTAGAGCTTCATCCCGGTGCTGGCGGTACAGAATCACAAGATTGGGTAAGTATGCTTCTTAGGATGTATCAACGTTACTGTGAACAAAATGGCTTTAAAGTTGAAACGGTTGATTATCTTCCAGGAGATGAAGCAGGCGTTAAAAGTGTCACATTACTTATTAAAGGACATAATGCTTATGGTTATTTAAAGGCAGAAAAAGGTGTTCATCGTTTAGTTAGAATTTCACCTTTCGATTCATCTGGTAGACGCCATACTTCTTTTGCATCATGTGATGTTATTCCTGATTTTAATAATGATGAAATTGAAATCGAGATTAACCCAGATGATATCACAGTGGATACTTTTAGAGCTTCAGGCGCTGGTGGACAACATATTAACAAAACTGAGTCTGCAATTAGAATTACACATCACCCTACAGGTATTGTAGTCAACAACCAAAATGAACGATCTCAAATAAAAAATAGAGAAGCTGCAATGAAAATGTTGAAGTCCAAACTTTATCAATTAAAGTTAGAAGAGCAAGAGCAAGAAATGGCTGAAATTCGAGGCGAACAAAAAGACATTGGATGGGGAAGTCAGATTCGTTCTTACGTCTTTCATCCATATTCAATGATTAAAGATCATCGTACGAATGAAGAAACTGGTAAAGTAGACGCTGTTATGGATGGAGAAATAGGCCCATTCATAGAAGCTTATTTAAGAAAAGAAATGGATAGTCGAGACGTATAATTGATATACGCATAATCATTATTTGATTTATCAATGATTATGCGTATTTTTCATTAAGCAGACAGAATAGGGAGTTAATTTTTAAAGTTATATTTACTTTATATGTAGTCTGCATTTTCTAATGTTACCGTAGTAAATTCAATCTTATACGAGAATGACTTTAATTTGACCTGTACATCATAAGGTTAGGAACTAGTGGAGTAGATAATCACCTCTAGATGTAAAAATACACTTGTTAACTATTATATTACATCAATATAACAATACCCTTAGCTTCATTTGATTGTGCTATATTAAATTTGTGAATTAATAATCAACTAGCAAAGGAATGACAACTAGATGAAAAAAACGCTAACTGTAACGTTAAGTTCGATTGCAGCTTTTATTGCAATCAACACTGCAGCTAACGCACAAGAATCTGAGACGTCGCAACTAGACACATATGCAACGGGTGATGTAATTACAAATCAATCAAACTTAGGTATTTACATTGTAAAACCTGGAGATAGTTTATATAAAATTGCTTTAGAACATAATCTTTCTTTAGAAGAGCTTTATGCATTAAATCCTGGTGTAGAACCTCTTATTTTTCCGGGAGATGAAATTGTAGTATCTGAAACTGCATTTGAACAATTTAATAACACAAACACATTAGTAAATTATGAAACTAACTACATTCCAGTAGGATATAATAATGTATCAACTGATACATCCAACACTACTTATGATAATTATGATAGTGAATCAACTGATACATACTCTGTGTCAAACGCCTATGATGGTTTAAGAAGTGTATCTAACTCAGGTAATTTATACACTACTGGTCAATGTACTTATTATGCATTCGATCGTCGAGCTGAGCTAGGGAAACCAATTGGAAGTCTATGGGGCAACGCTAGTAACTGGGCATATTCAGCTAATCAGGCTGGCTTTAATGTAGATCACACACCTGAGGTTGGTGCTGTATTCCAAAGTGGTCCGGGTCAAAATGGGGCTGGTGCTTATGGACATGTTGGCGTTGTTGAATCAATCAATTCTAATGGTTCTGTAACTGTTTCGGAAATGAACTGGAATGGTGGCGTTAACGTAAAATCTTACAGAACTATTAGCAACCCTAATTCATATAATTACATTCACTAAATGGCTATTTATATTCAAAGTGTGAATGAACTGCGCGTATAATTGTCTCTTATGTTATATAAACGTTCTAGACAATTAAATTGAAAATCATGTTGGTTGAACAACACCTCCATATATATCAACATGTTTTACCCATAAATTACGTATTAGAGTAGAATAGTGAGTTCAAAATGAATTCATTATTCTACTTTTTCTTTTGTAATAAAATAGAAATGATTTACATGATAATTTACTTTCAATAATAATATTGATTGATATAATAACAATAAGAATATAGACTAATTTTAATATTAAGGAGGTGTCTTATTATGGGAATGCATCAATATTTTAAAAGACTATCAGATTTAGAAAAATTAATAAGATTACCAGGTAAATTTAAATATTTTGAACACAATGTCGCAGCTCATTCTTTTAAAGTAACTAAAATTGCGCAATATATGGCTACTGTCGAAGAATATCATGGAAATAAAATCGATTGGAAGAGTCTTTATGAAAAGTCACTCAACCACGACTTTGCTGAAGTGTTTACAGGTGATATCAAAACACCGGTAAAATACGCAAGTAAGGAATTAAAACATTTATTCTCCCAAGTTGAAGAAGAAATGGTCGATACGTTTATCAAAGAGGAGATACCAACACAATATCAGCACGTGTATCGTGAACGTTTACAAGAAGGTAAAGATGATTCTCTAGAAGGTCAAATTCTATCTGTTGCTGATAAAATTGATTTATTGTATGAAACATTTGGAGAAATACAAAAACGTAATCCTGAGTCACTATTTTTTGAAATATATGAAATGAGTTTAGAAACTATTATACAATTTGATCACTTAGAATCTGTAAAAAATTTTATTGAAAATGTTATACCTGAAATGCTCACAGAAAACTTTATTCCTCGAACTGAATTACGTGAAACAACAATGTCAATTCTAAACAGAAGAAATGGGTGACGATAATGATTTGGTATGTTTGTGCGGCCTTCTTTCCTTGTATATTAGTTGTGCTGTTTAGTGTGGTGACTAGAAGTAAATGGATTGGTACATTAGTCACACTGGTAATAATAGGGGCATCAGTTTATAAAGGATTCTTTCACAACGAATGGATTATTTTTATAGATGTGACAAGTTTATTAGCTGGTTATTTAATAATTGATCAACTTGAATTTCATAAGAACCAAAATGATTCTTAAGAATGCGTTTGTTCAAACAAAAATTTTGAAGTATTTGTTTTTTTGATTTATTATTACATTAAATTGTAATAATAGTGATTATAATTTTATTTTAAAATTGTTGAATCATCATTATTGCTCATTTTTTACTTTAAATTGATGTTTATAGTATTTTGAATATTAAGTAATCCATGGTGTAAACATTAATAACTAAATATTAAATAGTAAATATTTTAATAGCTAGAACATAATAATTGATACATTGTGAATATAAAAGCGAAAGATTTTAAAGTACAGTGTGTATATAATATGTATTTGATTGTACGTTTAAGAAAAACATCGCACATCATACATTACTGATAAATAAAGCTCTAAGACAATTTCTTACATAAGAAATCATCTTAGAGCTCTTGTTTTAGAATAAGCATTATAAATGTTATATTTCACAAGCGAACAAATGTTTGTATTGTTCTTATAGAATTTGTTAAAATAGAAAATGATATTCATGAAAAAGTAATTGATTTGAGATGTGTAAAATCTTTATAAATGATAACAATATTAGGAGGCGTATTTTGGAATGGTAGAACATGTTCCATTTAAGTTAAAGTCTGAATTTGAGCCACAAGGTGATCAGCCACAAGCGATACAAAAAATTGTGGATGGCGTAAATGAAAGGAAACGTCATCAAACCTTATTAGGTGCAACTGGGACAGGTAAAACTTTTACTATGAGTAACGTAATTAAAGAGGTTGGTAAACCTACACTTATTATTGCACATAACAAGACATTAGCAGGTCAACTATATAGTGAATTTAAAGAATTTTTCCCAGAAAATAGAGTTGAATATTTCGTTAGTTATTACGACTACTATCAACCTGAAGCATACGTGCCTTCAACAGATACTTTTATTGAAAAAGACGCCTCCATTAACGATGAAATTGACCAACTACGACATTCTGCTACAAGTTCTTTATTTGAACGTGATGATGTCATTATTATCGCAAGTGTTAGTTGTATCTATGGTTTAGGTAATCCGGAAGAATATAAAAATTTGGTTGTTAGTGTACGTGTTGGTATGGAGATGGAACGAAGCGAATTGTTGAGAAAGTTAGTTGATGTACAATACTCACGTAATGACATAGATTTTCAACGTGGTACATTTAGAGTGCGTGGAGATGTTGTTGAAATATTCCCAGCTTCTAGAGAAGAAATGTGTATTCGCGTAGAATTTTTTGGAGATGAAATTGATCGCATCAGAGAAGTTAACTATTTAACTGGTGAAGTAATTCGAGAACGTGAACATTTTACAATTTTCCCTGCTTCACACTTCGTTACTCGTGAAGAGAAAATGAAAGTAGCTATTGAACGTATAGAAAAAGAATTAGAAGAGAGACTAAAAGAATTACGTGATGAGAATAAATTATTAGAAGCTCAAAGGTTAGAACAACGTACTAACTACGATTTAGAAATGATGAGAGAAATGGGCTTTTGTTCAGGTATTGAAAATTATTCTGTTCACTTAACTTTAAGACCATTAGGTTCAACACCATATACATTGCTTGATTATTTTGGAGATGATTGGCTTGTCATGATTGATGAGTCTCACGTTACGTTACCTCAAATTCGTGGTATGTACAATGGGGATAGAGCTCGTAAACAAGTATTAATAGACCATGGATTTCGTTTGCCAAGTGCGTTGGATAACCGACCATTAAAATTTGAAGAATTTGAAGAAAAAACAAAACAACTTGTTTATGTTTCAGCTACACCAGGCCCATATGAGTTAGAACATACAGATGAAATGGTTGAACAAATTATACGACCTACTGGTTTACTTGATCCTAAAATTGATGTGCGTCCAACTGAGAATCAAATCGATGATCTTTTAAGTGAAATCCAAGATCGCGTTGACAAAGATGAACGTGTACTTGTGACAACACTTACTAAAAAAATGAGTGAAGATTTAACTACATATATGAAAGAAGCGGGGATTAAAGTTAATTATTTACACTCAGAAATTAAAACATTAGAACGAATAGAAATTATTCGAGACTTACGTATGGGTACTTACGACGCAATAGTTGGGATCAATCTGCTGAGAGAGGGTATAGATATACCTGAAGTATCTTTAGTTGTAATTTTAGATGCAGATAAGGAAGGCTTCTTACGTTCTGATAGATCTCTTATTCAAACTATTGGGCGAGCAGCACGTAATGACAAAGGAGAAGTCATTATGTATGCGGATAAAATTACAGATTCTATGCAATATGCAATAGATGAAACACAAAGACGTAGAGAAATACAAATTGCTCATAACAAAGAACATGGCATCACGCCGAAAACAATTAACAAAAAGATTCACGACGTCATTAGTGCTACTGTGGAGAGCGATGAGACAAATCAACAACAACAAACTGAATTACCTAAGAAAATGACAAAGAAAGAACGTCAAAAAACAATAGAAAATATAGAAAAAGAAATGAAAAAAGCAGCCAAAGATTTAGATTTCGAAAAAGCAACAGAGTTAAGAGATATGTTATTTGAATTAAAAGCAGAAGGGTGACGATTAAATGAAAGGACCGTCAATTGTAGTAAAAGGTGCACGAGCACATAATTTAAAAGGAGTAGATATTGAATTACCTAAAAACAAGTTGATTGTCATGACTGGACTTTCAGGTTCAGGTAAGTCTTCGTTAGCGTTCGATACTATTTATGCTGAAGGTCAACGACGTTATGTGGAATCGTTAAGTGCATATGCGCGACAATTTTTAGGACAAATGGACAAACCTGATGTAGATACCATTGAAGGTTTGTCACCAGCAATATCTATTGATCAGAAGACGACAAGTAAAAACCCACGTTCTACCGTTGCCACTGTGACTGAAATCTATGATTATATTCGATTATTATATGCGCGTGTCGGTAAACCGTACTGTCCTTATCACGGTATAGAAATTGAATCACAAACTGTTCAACAAATGGTTGATCGTATTTTAGAATTGGAAGAACGTACAAAAATTCAATTACTTGCTCCAGTTATATCACATAGAAAAGGAAGTCATGAAAAATTAATTGAAGATATAGGTAAGAAAGGATATGTGCGTTTACGTGTTGATGATGAAATCGTCGATGTAAATGAAGTGCCTCAATTGGATAAAAATAAAAATCACACAATTGAAGTTGTTGTTGATAGACTTGTAGTTAAAGACGGCATTGAGACGCGTTTAGCGGACTCTATTGAGACAGCACTTGAACTTGCTGAAGGTAATTTAACAGTTGACGTTATTAATGGAGAAGAACTTAAATTCTCTGAGAACCACGCATGTCCTATATGTGGTTTCTCTATTGGTGAATTAGAACCTAGAATGTTTAGTTTCAATAGTCCGTTTGGTGCGTGTCCAACTTGTGATGGTTTAGGTCAAAAACTAAAAGTAGACCTAGATTTAGTCATTCCTGATAAAAATAAAACTTTAAATGAAGGTGCAATTGAACCATGGGAACCAACAAGTTCGGATTTTTATCCAACTTTATTAAAACGTGTATGTGAAGTCTACAAAATTAATATGGATAAGCCATATAAAAAATTGACTGATAGACAAAAAAATATACTTATGAATGGTTCTGGAGAAAAAGAAATTGAATTTACTTTCACGCAACGAAATGGTGGTACTCGTAAACGTAAAATGGTTTTTGAAGGTGTGGTACCTAACATTGACCGTCGTTACCATGAATCTCCCTCTGAATATACACGCGAAATGATGAGTAAATATATGACAGAGTTACCGTGTGAAACTTGTCATGGCAAACGCTTAAGCAAAGAAGCGTTATCTGTATACGTAGGCGACTATAATATAGGTGAAGTCGTTGAATATTCAATTAAAAACGCGCTTTATTATTTCGAAAATTTAAAATTAAGCGACCAAGATAAATCGATTGCAGATCAAATTTTAAAAGAGATTATTTCAAGATTATCATTTTTAAATAATGTTGGTTTGGAATATTTGACTTTAGATCGCTCATCAGGGACTTTATCTGGAGGGGAAGCACAACGTATTCGTTTAGCAACACAAATTGGTTCACGATTAACCGGAGTACTATATGTTTTAGATGAACCTTCTATTGGATTACATCAAAGAGATAATGATAGATTAATTAATACTTTAAAAGAAATGCGTGATTTAGGTAATACACTTATTGTCGTTGAACATGACGATGATACTATGAGAGCAGCTGATTATTTAGTTGATGTGGGTCCGGGAGCTGGTAACCACGGTGGAGAGGTTGTCTCAAGTGGTACCCCTAATAAAGTAATGAAAGATAAAAAATCCTTAACTGGTCAATATTTAAGTGGAAAAAAACGAATTGAAGTCCCTGAATACAGACGAGAAATCACCGATAGAAAGATTCAAATTAAAGGTGCTAAAAGTAATAATTTGAAAAATGTAAATGTAGACTTCCCACTATCTGTCTTAACTGTTGTTACAGGTGTGTCAGGTTCTGGTAAAAGTTCACTCGTCAATGAAATTTTATATAAAGCATTAGCTCAAAAAATTAATAAATCTAAAGTGAAACCTGGGAATTTTGATGAAATTAAAGGAATTGATCAATTAGATAAAATCATTGATATTGATCAATCGCCAATAGGTAGAACACCACGTTCTAACCCAGCCACATACACTGGTGTCTTTGATGACATAAGAGATGTCTTTGCACAAACGAATGAAGCTAAAATACGAGGTTATCAAAAAGGTAGATTTAGTTTTAATGTCAAAGGTGGACGATGTGAAGCTTGTAAAGGTGATGGAATTATAAAAATTGAAATGCATTTTTTACCAGATGTCTATGTACCTTGTGAAGTATGTGATGGTAAACGCTATAATCGTGAGACTTTAGAGGTAACATACAAAGGTAAAAATATTGCGGATGTATTAGAAATGACTGTTGAAGAAGCTACGCATTTCTTTGAAAATATTCCTAAGATTAAACGTAAATTACAAACACTTGTAGATGTTGGGTTGGGGTACATTACTTTAGGTCAACAAGCTACTACATTATCTGGTGGCGAAGCGCAACGTGTAAAACTCGCATCAGAATTGCACAAACGTTCAACGGGGCGTTCTATTTATATTCTTGATGAACCAACTACAGGATTACATGTCGACGATATAAGTCGTTTATTAAAGGTATTGAATCGTATAGTGGAAAATGGTGATACGGTCGTTATTATCGAACACAATCTTGATGTTATTAAAACGGCTGATCATATTATTGATTTAGGTCCAGAAGGCGGTGAAGGTGGAGGAACAATCATCGCAACTGGTACACCTGAAGAGATTGCTCAAAATAAAGGGTCTTACACTGGTCAATACTTAAAACCAGTATTAGAGAGAGACAGCGTTGAATAGTAAGGTGTATGACTAGTAATAAAATGATAGATTAACTTAAAAAGCTTTAAGATGACTTTTACACAAAGAATCTTAGAGCTTTTTATATTAAATTAATTTCATTAATTTGAGCATAAATCATCAAATAGTTATTTGAAATTCGATTTAGATTATTATTTAAGGTATATTTTTTAACTCAATCAGTCAACTACTCGATTGTAAAATGGAGATAAAATCTAGTTTGTCTTAAAACAGTAATGATTTAAGAAACTTTTAAAATTTTAAATCATCATTTTAATATAAAACATGTGTTGATTTTTGATATGATAATAGAAAAGGAAGATACGAATGGCTTATGAAATTTGAGGTGAATGCATGTTAACAACAGATAGATTAGTTAATACGTTAAATTTAGAATTACTTACTGGTGAAGAAGGTTTAGATAGACCAATTAAAAACACAGATATTTCACGTCCAGGTTTAGAAATGGCTGGATATTTTTCACATTATGCTTCAGACCGTATTCAATTATTAGGGACAACGGAGTTATCATTTTATAATTTACTTCCAGATGAAGAGAAGAAAGGAAGAATGAGAAAATTATGCCGACCTGAAACTCCAGCGATTATTGTTACACGTGGGTTAGAACCACCCGAAGAACTTATACAAGCATCTCAAGAAACGCATACACCAATTATTGTTGCGAAAGATGCCACAACGAGTTTAATGAGTAGGTTAACGACATTTCTCGAACATGAACTCGCGAAAACTACTTCTTTGCACGGTGTACTTGTTGATGTTTACGGTGTAGGTGTACTAATTACAGGAGATTCTGGCATTGGGAAAAGTGAAACTGCATTAGAATTAGTCAAACGAGGCCATAGATTAGTGGCTGATGATAATGTAGAAATCAAAGAAATTACTAAGGATGAACTTGTAGGGAAACCGCCTAAACTTATCGAACATTTGCTAGAGATTCGTGGTCTCGGAATCATTAATGTTATGACTTTGTTTGGAGCAGGATCAATATTAACTGAAAAACAAATTCGATTAAATATTAATTTAGAAAATTGGAATAAGAATAAATTATACGATCGTGTAGGTCTTAATGAAGAAACATTGAAAATTCTTGATACGGAAATCACTAAAAAAACGATACCAGTTAGACCAGGGCGTAATGTAGCAGTAATTATTGAAGTAGCTGCTATGAATTATCGTCTTAATATCATGGGTATTAATACAGCAGTTGAATTTAATGAGAGACTTAATGAAGAAATCGTTCGAAATAGTCATAAAAGTGAGGAGTAACACACATGAATATAACATTAGGATATATCGATCCTGTTGCCTTTAGCTTGGGACCAATCCAAGTTCGATGGTATGGAATTATTATTGCTTGTGGTATCTTACTTGGATACTTCATTGCACAAGCAGCATTGAAACAGGTTGGATTACATAAAGACACCTTAATCGATATTATATTTTATAGCGCGATTGTTGGATTCATAGTTGCGAGAATATACTTTGTTACATTTCAATGGCCATATTACATGAATCACTTGAGTGAGATACCAAAAATTTGGCATGGTGGTATTGCCATACATGGTGGCTTAATTGGTGGACTTATCTCTGGGATTATTGTTTGTAAAATCAAAAATCTACATCCGTTTCAAATAGGAGATATTGTGGCACCAAGTATTATTTTAGCTCAAGGGATAGGACGCTGGGGAAACTTTATGAATCATGAAGCGCATGGAGGTCCAGTATCTAGAGCTTTTCTAGAACATTTACATTTGCCAGACTTTATTATTAGAAATATGTATATTGAAGGCCAATATTACCACCCGACGTTTCTATATGAGTCTATTTGGGATGTAATAGGTTTTGTCATTTTAATTACTTTAAGGAAACGTCTAAAACTTGGAGAGACATTCTTTGGTTATCTTATTTGGTATTCTGTAGGGCGCTTTTTCGTTGAGGCGATGAGAACCGATAGTTTGATGCTTACGAGTCATATACGTGTCGCGCAACTTGTTTCTGTCGTGCTTATTATGATTAGTGTGATATTCGTAATTTATAGAAGAGTTAAATACCAACCAATAAAATATGAAAATTCAGGACCATTAACATGGCCGATTAAAAAGGCTAAGTGATTATTTTGAGAAGATTAAGTAAAGAGAAGCATCATCAAGTGAATCCTTTATGGCATATATATAGAAAAATTAAATTCGTAAAAGTGCTAAAGCAAACGTTGATTATAGAAATTGCAAGATTTGTTCCTAGTATGAAACTTAAAAATAAAATATATAAAAAGCTTTTAAAAATGGATGTCGGGAATCATACTTCATTTGCATATAAAGTGTTGCCTGATTTGTTTTATCCAGAATACATTTCGGTTGGCAAGAATACAGTCATTGGTTATAATACAACAATATTAACTCACGAAGTACTTGTTGATGAGTGGAGAGTAGGAAAAGTCATTATAGGCGATTACACTTTAATAGGTGCAAATACGACAATATTACCAGGAATAACCATAGGAAATCATGTTAAAATTGGTGCGGGTACGGTTGTGTCTAAAGATGTTCCCGATTACAGTTTTGCATTTGGTAATCCTATGCAAATACAATTAGATTCAGGAGGTGACAATGAATGGCACAAAAAGAAAATAACATCATTCCAATGATTTTTGATGAGGCTTTTTATCGTAAAATGGCTACCCAAAAGTGGCGACAACAGGACTACAAGAAGGCGGCAGAATATTATGAAAAAGTGCTTGAGTTGTCACCTAAGGATTTTGATATTCAACAACACTATGCTCAATGTTTAGTTAAATTAAATATCGGCAAAAAAGCAGAACGTCTATTTTATGAGAATATTGTTAAAGACTTTCATGTAGCAGAAAGTTTCTATGAACTAAGTCAATTAAATATAGAATTAAACGAGCCAAACAAGGCATTCTTGTTTGGTATTAATTATGTAATATTGTCAGAGGATAAAGATTTTAGAGAAATGCTTGAAAAAACATTCGAAGTCACGTATACAAATGAACAAAAAATTGAATTAGAAGCACAATTGTTTTCAACACAACTTTTATTTCAATTTCTCTTTTCGCAAGGTAGGTTAGAAGAAGCCCGAACATATATTTTGAATCAATCTTACGAGATACAACAGCATAGGGTGATTAGGAATTTACTTGCAATGTGTTATTTGTATCTAGGTGAGTATGATAGCGCCAAAGCAATGTTTGAAGAACTTTTAAAGGAAGATAATTCAGACGTGCATGCACTTTGTCACTACACATTATTACTTTATAATAAAAAAGAAACAGAAAAATATCAAAAATATCTTAAAATACTTAATAAAGTAGTACCACTAAATGACGACGAAACCTTTAAATTAGGAATCGTATTGAGTTATTTAAAACAGTATCGTGCTTCTCAAAATTTACTTTATCCACTTTATAAAAAAGGTAAATTTGTCTCTATTCAAATGTATAATGCATTGAGTTTCAATTTTTATTACCTAGGAAATAAAGACGAAAGTATTGAGATGTGGAACAAGCTCACTCAAATTTCTGAAGTTGATGTTGGTTATGCACCTTGGGTAATTGAGGAAAGTAAAACGGTATTTGAATCACGAGTGTTACCATTATTACTAGATGATAATAATCATTATCGACTTTACGGTATTTTTTTACTTCATCAATTAAATGGAAAAGAAATACTAATGACTGAAGATATTTGGTCAATTCTTGAATCAATGAATGACTATGAGAAACTTTATCTCACATATTTGGTACAAGGACTCACACTCAATAAATTAGATTTTATACACAGAGGTATGCAAAGGTTGTATAATTTTAAGAAATTCAAATATAACACGTCTTTATTTACAGATTGGATTAATCAAGCAGAAATGATTATAGCTGAAAATGTAGATTTAGTAGATGTCGATAGATATGTAGCTGCATTTGTTTACCTATCGTATCGTCGTTCTAGCCAACCACTTACCAAGAGGCAATTGATGGACGATTTTAATGTTTCTAGATACAAACTGAATAAAGCAATTGAATTTATATTGAGCATATAAATTTATGAAATGAAAAGTATGATATATAATGCGCATAATGATTAATAAGTAGGAGGCATTTAAAATGACTGAAGTAGATTTTGATGTAGCAATAATCGGTGCAGGTCCTGCCGGTATGACAGCAGCAGTATATGCATCTCGTGCCAATTTAAAAACTGTCATGATTGAACGCGGTATGCCAGGCGGTCAAATGGCAAACACTGAAGAAGTAGAGAATTTTCCAGGATTTGAGATGATCACAGGTCCTGACTTATCTACTAAAATGTTTGAACATGCTAAAAAATTTGGTGCGGAATACCAATATGGCGATATTAAATCTGTTGAAGATAAAGGCGACTATAAAGTTATCAATTTAGGGAATAAAGAGATAACAGCACATGCAGTTATTATCTCAACTGGAGCAGAGTATAAAAAGATTGGCGTTCCTGGTGAACAAGAATTAGGAGGACGTGGAGTAAGTTATTGTGCGGTTTGTGATGGAGCATTCTTTAAAAATAAACGTCTTTTCGTAATTGGCGGCGGAGATTCAGCGGTAGAAGAAGGTACTTTCTTAACTAAATTTGCAGATAAAGTAACGATTGTTCACCGTAGAGATGAATTACGTGCACAAAACATCTTGCAAGAACGTGCCTTCAAAAATGATAAAGTTGACTTTATTTGGAGTCATACACTTAAAACAATTAATGAAAAAGATGGTAAAGTTGGTTCAGTTACACTTGAATCAACTAAAGATGGTGCTGAACAGACTTATGATGCCGACGGTGTATTCATTTATATTGGAATGAAACCACTCACAGCACCATTTAAAAATCTTGGTATTACAAATGACGCGGGATACATTGTCACACAAGATGACATGAGTACTAAAGTACGAGGTATTTTTGCTGCAGGTGACGTTCGTGATAAAGGGTTACGTCAAATTGTTACTGCTACAGGAGACGGTAGTATTGCGGCTCAAAGTGCAGCTGATTATATTACAGAATTAAAAGATAATTAAAATTTAACTCATTTTACACATAGCTAGAACATTGTTTGCGTCAAAGTATCGTCATCAATGATTCTAGCTTTTTTAATTACAATATAAGTATGTTACTTTGCATATTTGAGTGTGATAAGATGAATTTAATATAATGATATTGATTGAAGATTATAATTGGCGGTGACTTAAGAAAATGACAAGCAACGAAAAAGAAATGGGTAAAAGTGAATTGTTAGTTGTTACAGGTATGTCTGGAGCGGGTAAATCATTGGTGATTCAAAGTCTCGAAGATATGGGATTTTTCTGTGTAGATAATTTACCACCTGTACTATTACCTAAATTTGTAGAATTGATGGCTCAAGGAAATCCTTCATTGCAAAAAGTAGCAATTGCAATAGATTTAAGAGGTAAGGAATTATTTAAATCTCTAGTTAAAGAAATTGATATTATTAAAAGTCGTAATGACGTGATTTTAGATGTTATGTTTTTAGAAGCTAAAACTGAAAAAATTATTTCACGTTATAAAGAATCAAGAAGAGCGCACCCACTAAATGAACAAGGACAAAGATCATTAATAGATGCAATAAATGAGGAACGTGAACATCTATCAGAAATCCGAAGTATCGCTAATTACGTGATTGATACAACAAAATTAAAACCTAAAGAATTAAAGCAACGCATTTCAAAGTTTTATTTAGATGAAAACTTTGAAACATTTACAATCAACGTGACAAGTTTCGGTTTCAAGCATGGTATACAAATGGATGCTGATTTAGTTTTTGATGTCAGATTTCTACCTAATCCCTACTATGTAGAGGAATTGCGTCCATTTACTGGTTTAGATGAGCCAGTGTACAATTACGTTATGAAGTGGAAAGAAACCCAAATATTTTTTGATAAATTAACAGATTTATTAAAATTTATGATTCCTGGCTACAAAAAAGAAGGTAAATCGCAATTGGTTATTGCTATAGGTTGTACGGGTGGACAACATCGATCAGTCGCATTAGCTAAACGTTTAGCTGAATATCTTAACGAGATTTTTGAATATAATGTTTATGTGCATCATAGAGATGCGCATATTGAAAGTGGAGAGAGATAATGAAACAAATGAATGTAGTACTTATTGGTGGTGGCACTGGACTTTCTGTCCTTGCTAGAGGCCTTAGAGAATTTCCAATAGACATTACTGCCATTGTTACTGTAGCGGACAATGGTGGGAGCACGGGGAAAATTAGAGATGTCATGGATATTCCAGCGCCTGGTGATATTCGTAATGTCATTGCTGCTTTAAGTGACTCAGAATCGATATTAACTCAATTGTTCCAGTACCGTTTTGGTGAAAATCAAGTAGATGGGCATTCATTAGGTAATTTAGTTATTGCTGGAATGACTAACATTACTAATGATTTTGGACACGCTATTAAAGAGTTAAGCAAAGTTTTAAATATTAAAGGCCAAGTCATCCCTTCAACAAACGCAAGTGTGCAACTCAACGCGGTGATGGAAGACGGTGAAATTGTACATGGAGAAACTAATATACCTAAAACACATAAAAAAATAGATCGTGTGTTTTTAGAACCAAGTGATGTTGAACCAATGAATGAAGCGATAGAAGCTTTAGAACAAGCAGATTTAATT
Organism: Staphylococcus sp. GW823-FHT05F06; assembly: GCF_058795495.1. Classification (NCBI taxonomy): domain Bacteria; kingdom Bacillati; phylum Bacillota; class Bacilli; order Caryophanales; family Staphylococcaceae; genus Staphylococcus; species Staphylococcus sp. GW823-FHT05F06. The sequence continues at coordinate 59,377 of NZ_JBXAHW010000009.1, forward strand.
GTCTTAGGACCAGGTTCATTATATACAAGTGTTATATCAAATTTATGTGTCAAAGGTATTTCAGAAGCATTATTACGTACATCTGCTCCAAAACTTTATGTATCTAATGTTATGACACAACCAGGCGAGACTGATAATTATGATGTCAAAGAGCATATTGATGCACTTACTCGACAAGTTGGTGAACCATTTATTGATTTTGTCATATGTAGCTCAGAATCCTATAGTAAAGATGTTTTACAACGATATGAAGAAAAGAATTCGAAACCAGTAGCAGTACATAAAGAACAATTAAAAGATAGTGGAATTAGAGTTTTAACGGCATCTAATTTAGTTGAAATATCTAATGAACACTATGTCAGACATAACACAAAAGTATTATCAAAAATGATTTATGAACTTGCCTTAGAATTAACAAGTACAATTCGCTTTACTCCTAGTGATAAAAAGAAATAATTATAAGCGAATTCGTAGTTATGATATGATAGCTTAAGTGTGTGTTTAGAATTAGAAAATAACTTTACACCTCATTGGCGATACTATAAATAAGAATAGAAAAAAGGGTTAGGAAGGGTGAGTGTTCAATGAGCTTTGCATCAGATATGAAAAATGAACTAACACGCATAGAAGTTGACGAATCGAATGCTAAAGCAGAGCTCAGTGCATTAATTCGCATGAATGGCGCACTTAGTCTATCAAATCAACAGTTTGTAATTAATGTACAGACAGAAAATGCGACAACAGCTCGTCGAATTTACTCTCTTATCAAACGTATATTTAATGTTGAAGTTGAAATTTTAGTTAGAAAAAAGATGAAATTGAAAAAAAACAATATTTATATATGTCGAACAAAGATGTTAGCGAAAGAAATACTAAATGATTTAGGAATTTTAAAAAAGGGAGTTTTTACTCACGATATTGATCCGGATATGATTAAAGATGATGAAATGAAAAGAAGTTATTTAAGAGGGGCTTTCTTAGCAGGTGGTTCTGTAAATAATCCTGAAACATCTTCATATCATCTTGAAATTTTTTCACAATATGAAGATCATTCCGAAGGTCTTACTAAATTGATGAATAGTTATGAACTCAATGCGAAACATTTGGAACGTAAAAAAGGGAGTATTGCGTATCTTAAAGAAGCTGAAAAAATTTCCGACTTTCTTAGTTTGATAGGTGGCTATCAAGCATTGTTAAAGTTTGAAGATGTAAGAATTGTCCGTGATATGCGTAATTCGGTTAATCGTCTTGTTAATTGTGAAACAGCAAATCTTAATAAAACTGTTAGCGCAGCAATGAAACAGGTTGAAAGTATACAATTAATTGATGAAGAAATTGGGCTTGAAAATTTACCTGATCGTTTAAGAGAAGTAGCGAAGCTCAGAGTAGAACATCAAGAAATATCGTTAAAAGAATTGGGTGAGATGGTTTCTACAGGGCCTATATCTAAATCAGGTATGAATCACCGTTTAAGAAAGTTGAATGAATTAGCGGATAAAATAAGAAATGGTGAACAAATTGAATTATAAAAAATGAGATTTTAAGACTGAGATTACAAATAAGCTCAGACATTAAAATCTCCTCATCATTCAGCAACCCCCTCGAGAGGAATCGAACCTCTATTTTAAGAACCGGAATCTTATGTGTTATCCATTACACTACGAGGGGTAAATATTGAAATAATCACATTTCTGTACGTCGTTCAATAATGACGGTACAATGAAAACGATAATTCTAGTTTACAAATGAAAAGGTTAAGCGTCAAATTGAATTTTTGATTAATAAGCTTAATCTTTGACCATTTTTGACTTTTAAGGTAAAATAATTTTAACAGTTATTATAAGGAGGAAAAATAAATGAATTTAATTCCTACAGTTATTGAAACAACTAACCGCGGTGAACGTGCGTATGATATATATTCACGTTTGTTGAAAGACCGTATTATCATGCTAGGTTCTCAAATTGATGATAACGTAGCTAACTCTATTGTGTCACAATTATTATTCTTGCAAGCGCAAGATTCTGAAAAGGATATTTATTTATATATTAATTCACCAGGTGGCAGTGTAACTGCTGGATTTGCTATTTATGATACTATCCAACATATCAAACCAGACGTTCAAACAATCTGTATTGGTATGGCAGCGTCTATGGGTTCATTCTTGTTAGCAGCAGGTGCAAAAGGTAAACGATTTGCGCTACCTAATGCTGAAGTTATGATTCACCAACCATTAGGTGGTGCACAAGGACAAGCAACTGAAATTGAAATTGCAGCAAATCATATTTTAAAAACACGTGAAAAATTAAATCGTATTTTATCAGAACGTACAGGTCAATCAATTGAAAAAATTCAACAAGATACTGATCGCGACAACTTCTTAACAGCTGCAGAAGCTAAAGAATATGGATTAATTGATGAAGTAATGGAACCAGAAAAATAATAAAATAAACGTTGTATGATTATTGATTAATACACAAAACCCTAGTAGACGACAATGTATATTTTGTCATTTGTCTACTAGGGTTTTTATTTTAAATAATATATGAATATAGATTTAGAAAAAACGATGTAATTAAAAAAAGATAAATACCTTACAAAATGGATTATTACCGTTTTTCATTTATTAAAAGTGTTATTCAAACCGAGAGATTTTCATTTATCTATGTTTAATAAAATGATTGTTACTTTAAACTGATGAAATTTAACGTTTTGAGTGTTTTGATGATTGATACATGGTATTCAATGTTGTTGATAATAAAATGATTCCAACTAATATAAATAATATCGACATTAATATCATTGATAACGTACGTTCAAATGCAAATATACCATTAGCAATTAATAAAATACTTGCAATGATTAATAATATATATGTTAACTGAGTATCTTTCATTTTATATCCCTTCTTCTTACGATGTAATTCTTAAGCTTTAATTAAATCATCTAAAGCATTTCTTAAATTATTATACTTAAACTCAAAACCTAGTGCATGTAATTTATTTGGAAGTACTTTTTGTGTATCTAATATGACAGTAGACATCTGACCTAGCACTGCACGTAGTATCAATTTAGGTGCCCACGTTTCATGTGGTTTATGCATCGCACGTGCTAAAGTATAACCAAATAAGTTTTGTCTTTCAGGAATAGGTGCAGTTAAATTAAATGGACCTTCAGCGTTATCATGATTGATAGTAAATAAAATACCTCTAATTAAGTCATCGATATGAATCCAAGAGTACCATTGTCTTCCAGAGCCGAGTTTTCCCCCAACATATAAACGATACGGAAGTTCCATCATTTCAAGAGCACCACCATCGTCTGATAGAATAAGACCGAATCGACCTAAAACGACACGTGTACCGAATTGCTTAAATTTATTCGCAAACCGTTCCCATTGATATACAATTTCTGATAAGAAATCAAATGGAAGTGTTCGATATAATTCCGTATAACTTGTAAATAAATCTGGAGGGTAGTAGCCCATTGCACTTGCGTTAAATAAAACTTCTGGTTTGTGTTCACGTGTTTCAAAAAGTTCAAATAGTGTTTGCGTTGATTGAATACGACTAAGCATCATCGCTTGTTTGTGGGAAGATGTCCAACGTTTATTCAACGTTGCACCAGCTAGATTAATAACAATATCTATATCTGGTACTTGATGTTGCCAACCCTCTTTTGACCAGTTGATATACGTGATTTTGGGATGATTAGAAGTTTTATCCTGTCTGGTTAAAATTGTAATATGTGCATCGGTTTGTTTAATTTCGTTGACCAAGTGGGAACCGACCATGCCAGTTCCACCAGTAATTAAATAGCGTTTCATAGTTTCACCTCATCTGAAAATAAAAAGCTGTCATCTTATTGATACTTATTATTATTATTCATATTTTATACATTTTTTAGCCAATAAGATGTCAAAGACTTTTTTTAATATGCATTTAAAATAAAAACAGATTAGTTATAATAAAATTGTACCTTCGATAATTAATTAAACATCTCTTAATTAGTATGAGTATACCCCATAATATACTAACGAAGGTAAATTTTGACTCCCTTTAGTAGTGGATCCGTGCGAGCAACGTATGGATCCTTTTTTTCTATCCTAGAATACATATACCCATTTAATAGTGAATACTGTATAAAAGATTACAATTTTAATATTGTTTATTCCGTAAAATAAAAGGTTAGAGTGGTAATAAATTAAAGTATCTATGTTCTAACTATAAAATGTTTTTTAAATAATTATAAAATAGTAAAAATGAAGTTAAAACTAATTCTACTTTTTATACTTGTGAAATGGTTTCACTTTATAACACTGTTTATTTTAAACTTTTTTAAATGATGTTGTGAATCATTTTGCACAGGCAAATGTAATAGGTAAATTTACGAACACTCGTGTTAAGATTTGATTAAGTTATTTAAAAATGATGTTAATCAATCAGTATGATGTTATCATGTATGAGATAATTAAATATAAAGTTGTATTGATTGATTAAACTCAAATATCACTATTATATAATCTCATTAAACTTTTTATTTAATTATTCCCAAAAGTTCTTATGAAAAAATTTTAGGGAAATACTACTTTTAATTATTGAAAATAGTTGAGATTTGATTTTTTACAATGATTCAATAGTATTGTTTTTAAGATAAATTCGTGTTTAAGAATGAAAGAGAGGTAAACAATATGAGCGGTATCTCCAAATTTATTAGTGCGATTGTAGTTTTGCTATTATTAATAGGTTTAGCATTTGGTATTTACTCATTTGTCGATAGTTCAAAAAAAGGTAACGAACGACTCAGTGATAAAACAACACAGCAAGAAAAGAAAAAAGACGATAAAGACAAAAAGGAAAAAAAAGATAAAAAATCGGTGGAAGAAAAAAAGAATAATACACAACAAACGCAACAAGTTCCTCAAACTCAACAAACGCAACAAACGCAACAAACTGTTCAAACGCCACAAAGACCTACAACTCAAACTCCGGTGAGACAAAATCCACAAACAGGAGAAAAGAGAGCAAAAGAACCAAAAACTGATGAAAGAAAAAAAACTAGACAAGACAGTTCAAATTCTAAAGAAAGCCCAAATGAAAAAGATCAATCGTCAACACAACAAAAGCCACAACAAAATAAATCTAACCAGTCATCAGAGAATCGTCAAAGTACCCAAAATAAATCAAATCAAACACAGTCAACCAGACCACAAAACAATGGAAATAGTGGCAATCAAAATGCTAGTTCGGGGCAGAACACACAAAAACAAAATAATAACAATCAAAATTCTCAAAGCTCAAAAAAGGATTAATAAGAAATAACTTAAAAATTTTTGGAAAGTTCATCTTGTGACTATTCCTAAAAATAGTTTTAAGGTCACTTAAGTAAGCCATGATTCGTTAATTTTAATCTTTATTAACTCGAGTTAGCCCAAAGGGTGGGACTTCGAATTCAAAATGAATTCAGTCCCACCCTTTTTATGTTTATATAATCCAAAAAATTAGTAATGAAAGTAAGAATGAAATAAGTGAAATAGTTAAACAGCCTAATATACAGCCGCATCCTGAATGTGTGCAACCATAAGAATAAGTTTGATTAAAAGTTTTTAAATTTTGATTGTTTTGAGATGAATTTTTATTAAAATAATCATCTCCTTTATATCTATCATCACTCGGATCTATAACTTCGATTTTTTCGTCAGAATAATTATGATTCGACATTGTTTTACCTCACTCTAATTTTATTCAGATTCAAATTATAGAGTTAATCATAACAACTAAATAAAACAAATGCATGAATAAAATTTAATTTGGGTAGAGTTATTTAGAAAGCGAACAGTGATTAAATTACTATATAAGAATGGGGTCTATACTTTGTTTGTAATCGTTTTCCTACAAACTTTTATAATTTAACTTAGAAATTAAGTGAATTCACTTGCAATTTATAATACGTAATAGTAGTATTGCAAGTGTAAAGAGGTTAGATTTTGTCCCAGGTGGGACTTAAAAAGTCAAAGCTTAGTTATGATTGCCTCTCAAGTACCTTTGTTACAAAGATATAAGGAGGAAGGTAGTAGTGAAAGACTTAATTAAAGTTCAACAAAAGCTTATACCTGATCTTATAGATAAGATGTATAGACGCTTTTATATTTTATCTACTATCTCTCAAAATCAACCTGTAGGAAGAAGAAGTCTAAGTGAACATATGGATATGACTGAGAGAGTTTTACGGTCGGAAACAGATATGTTAAAGAAGCAAGAATTAATTCGTGTCAAACCTACGGGAATGGAAATTACTAATGAAGGTACTGAAGTATTAGCACAACTAGGTGAATACTTTAATGTTTATAGCGATGACCATAAATTGGCCAGTGCTATCAAAGATAAATTTCATATTAAAGATGTACATGTCATTCCAGGAGATTCCGATTCTAATCGAACTGTAAAACGTGAAATGGGTCAACAAGCTGGGCAACTTTTAGAAGGTATACTTTATGAAGATGCTATTGTCTCTGTAACTGGTGGTTCAACAATGGCGTGCGTGAGTGAGTCGATACATTTATTACCGTTTAACGTATTCTTTGTTCCAGCTAGAGGTGGACTTGGAGAAAATGTTGTTTATCAAGCGAATACAATCGCTTCGAGTATGGCCCAACAAGCTGGTGGCTATTATACAACACTCTATGTTCCAGACAACGTGAGTGAGTCCACATACGATACGTTAATGTTGGAACCTTCTGTCATGCATACACTAGATAAAATCAAGCAAGCTAATATAACAATACACGGCATTGGTGATGCGCTGAAGATGGCGCATCGACGTCAATCATCTCAAAATGTGATTGATAACCTTCAACATCATCAAGCCGTTGGAGAAGCTTTTGGATATTATTTTGATGCTCAGGGTCAAATAGTTCATAAGGTCAAAACGATTGGCCTTCAGCTAGAGGATCTTGAGAACAAAGACTTTATCTTTGCGGTTGCTGGTGGACAATCAAAAGGAGAAGCTATTAAAGCTTATCTTTCAATTGCACCGGAAAACACTGTATTGATTACAGATGAAGCCGCAGCAAAAGTCATTTTACAATAGTAATAAAAAGTTTAATACTTTTTAAATATCATTTTAAAGGAGGCCATTATAATGGCAATTAAAGTAGCAATTAATGGTTTTGGTAGAATTGGTCGTTTAGCATTCAGAAGAATTCAAGATGTAGAAGGTCTTGAAGTAGTTGCAGTTAACGACTTAACAGATGACGATATGTTAGCTCATTTATTAAAATACGATACTATGCAAGGTCGTTTCACTGGAGAAGTTGAAGTTATCGAAGGTGGATTCCGTGTGAACGGTAAAGAAATTAAATCATTCGATGAACCAGATGCTGGTAAATTACCATGGGGCGATTTAGATATCGACGTAGTATTAGAATGTACTGGTTTCTATACTGATAAAGAAAAAGCACAAGCTCACATCGATGCAGGTGCTAAAAAAGTATTAATCTCAGCTCCAGCTAAAGGTGATGTAAAAACAATCGTATTCAACACTAACCATGATACATTAGATGGTTCAGAAACAGTTGTTTCAGGTGCTTCTTGTACTACTAACTCATTAGCACCAGTTGCAAAAGTTTTAAGTGACGAATTCGGTTTAGTTGAAGGTTTCATGACTACAATTCACGCTTACACTGGTGACCAAAATACACAAGACGCACCTCACAGAAAAGGTGACAAACGTCGTGCACGTGCAGCAGCTGAAAATATTATCCCTAACTCAACAGGTGCTGCTAAAGCTATCGGTAAAGTTATTCCAGAAATCGATGGTAAATTAGACGGTGGAGCACAACGTGTTCCAGTTGCTACTGGTTCTTTAACTGAATTAACTGTAGTATTAGACAAACAAGATGTAACTGTTGACCAAGTTAACAGTGCTATGAAACAAGCTTCTGACGAATCATTCGGTTACACTGAAGACGAAATCGTATCTTCTGATATTGTTGGTATGACTTACGGTTCATTATTTGATGCGACTCAAACTCGTGTTATGACTGTTGGAGATCGTCAATTAGTTAAAGTTGCAGCTTGGTACGACAATGAAATGTCTTACACTGCTCAATTAGTACGTACATTAGCTCACTTAGCTGAACTTTCTAAATAATTGAAGCTTAACGGATAAGCACGTTATTTAAAGTTATAGCGTGGAGAGTGTAAAGCTCTTCTACACGTTCATAATTTGACTAGTGCTCTGTACTGTTTAATTAGATATATAAGCTTATGAGTAAGCGGGGAGCACATACGCTTCTCCGCTTATTTTTATATAAAGTTTTCCTATACGAAGGAGGAAATAGATAATGGCTAAAAAAATCGTTTCAGACTTAGATTTAAAAGGTAAAGTTGTTCTTGAGCGCGCTGATTTTAACGTTCCAATTAAAGATGGTGAAATCACTAATGACAACAGAATTGTTCAAGCATTACCAACAATCGAATATATTATTGAACAAGGTGGTAAATTAGTTTTATTCTCTCACTTAGGTAAAGTTAAAGAAGAGAGTGATAAAGAAGGACTTTCACTTAAGCCTGTTGCTGAAAACTTATCTAAGAAATTAGGTAAAGAAGTTATATTCGTTCCTGAAACACGTGGCGAAAAACTCGAAACAGCAATTGAAAACTTAAATGAAGGCGATGTTTTATTAGTTGAAAATACACGTTTCGAAGATTTAGATGGTAAAAAAGAATCTAAAAATGATCCTGAATTAGGTAAATATTGGGCGTCATTAGGTGATGTATTTGTTAATGATGCATTTGGTACAGCGCACCGTGAACATGCGTCAAACGTAGGTATTTCTACTCATCTAGAAACAGCAGCTGGTTACTTAATGGAAAAAGAAATTAAATTTATTGGTGGCGTAGTGAATGATCCACAAAAACCAGTAGTTGCTATTTTAGGTGGCGCTAAAGTTTCAGATAAAATTAATGTTATCAAAAATTTAGTTAATATCGCAGATAAAATCTTAATCGGTGGCGGTATGGCTTATACATTTATTAAAGCGCAAGGTAAGGAAATAGGTCTTTCATTATTGGAAGAAGACAAAATTGATTTTGCTAAAGACTTGTTAGAGAATAATGGCGATCAAATAGTATTACCTGTAGATTGTAAAATCGCTAAAGAATTTTCTAATGATGCAAAAATCACTGAAGTATCTATCAATGAAATCCCTTCAGATCAAGAAGCAATGGATATTGGACCTAAAACAGTAGAATTATTTAATAAAGAATTACAAGGTGCACATACTGTAGTATGGAATGGACCTATGGGTGTATTCGAATTTAGTAATTTTGCTAAAGGTACAATCGGTGTATGTGAGTCTATTGCTAAATTGGAAGACGCTACTACTATTATTGGTGGTGGTGACTCTGCCGCAGCAGCAATTTCATTAGGTTTCGAAGATGACTTTACACACATCTCTACTGGTGGAGGAGCATCATTAGAATACTTAGAAGGTAAAGAATTACCTGGTATAAAAGCTATTAATGATAAATAAGTTTTTAAATACTTTGATGTGGGAATAAAACAATAGAAAGTCATTTTTGCTTTCAACGTTTATTTCGAAATAAGCAAGTATTTGGATAAAAGCTTACAAATTTAACACTAAAAATTAAGGAGTGTAATGAATGAGAACACCAATTATAGCCGGAAACTGGAAAATGAATAAAACAGTTCAAGAAGCTAAAGACTTTGTAAACGAATTACCAACATTACCTGATCCTAAAGAAGTAGAATCAGTTATTTGTGCACCAACAATCCAATTAGACGCTTTAGTAACAGCTGTTAAAGATGGTAAAGCAAAAGGGTTAAAAATTGGAGCACAAAACGCTTACTTTGAAGAAAGCGGTGCTTATACTGGAGAAACTTCACCAGTAGCATTATCTGAATTAGGTGTTAAATATGTAGTGATTGGTCACTCAGAGCGTCGTGACTATTTCCACGAAACTGACGAAGAAGTAAACAAAAAAGCGCATGCTATCTTCAATCACGGTATGACACCTATTATTTGTGTAGGTGAATCTGATGAAGAACGTGAAGCTGGTAAAGCAAATAAAATCGTAGGTAATCAAGTGAAAAAAGCTGTCGAAGGTTTATCAGATGATCAACTTAAAGAAGTTGTTATTGCATATGAACCAATTTGGGCTATCGGTACTGGTAAGTCATCTACATCTGAAGATGCAAATGAAATGTGTGCTCACGTACGTCAAACATTAGCTGACTTATCTAGTCAAGAGGTTGCTGACGCTACACGTATTCAATATGGTGGTAGTGTTAAACCTAATAACATTAAAGAATATATGGCTCAATCAGATATCGATGGCGCTCTTGTAGGTGGCGCATCATTAAAAGTTGAAGATTTCGTACAATTGTTAGAAGGTGCAAAATAATTATGGCAAAACAACCAACTGCCTTAATCATCTTAGATGGTTTCGCAAATCGTGAAAGTGAACATGGCAATGCAGTTAAGCAAGCACATAAACCTAATTTTGATCGATATTATGAAAAATATCCTACAACACAAATAGAAGCTAGTGGCTTAGATGTAGGTCTTCCTGAAGGTCAAATGGGTAACTCTGAAGTAGGACATATGAATATTGGTGCAGGACGCATCGTATATCAAAGTTTAACTCGTATTAATAAATCGATTGAAGACGGAGAATTCTTTGATAACACTGTATTAAATAACGCTGTTAAACATGTTAAAGACAATGGCTCTGCGCTTCATGTATTCGGATTGCTTTCTGATGGTGGTGTACACAGTCATTATAAGCATCTATTTGCTATTTTAGAATTAGCTAAAAAGCAAGGAATAGATAAAGTATATGTCCACGCATTTTTAGATGGTCGTGATGTTGATCAAAAATCTGCTTTGAAATATATAGAGGAAACTGAAGATAAATTTAAAGAATTAGGTGTAGGCCAATTCGCTTCTGTTTCAGGACGTTATTATGCTATGGACCGTGACAAGCGTTGGGATCGTGAGGAACGTGCCTATAATGCTATTCGTAACTTTGAAGGTCCTACATTTACTTCAGCTAAAGCAGGCGTTGAAGCTAATTATAAAAATGATGTGACTGATGAATTCGTCGAACCGTTTATAGTTGAAGGCCAAAACGATGGTGTGAACGACGGAGACGCAGTAATCTTTTATAATTTCCGTCCAGATAGAGCAGCTCAACTTTCAGAAATCTTTACTAATAAAGCGTTTGATGGATTTAAAGTTGAACAAGTGGACAACTTATTCTACGCTACATTCACGAAATATAATGACAATGTAGATGCTGAAATTGTATTTGAAAAAGTTGACTTAAATAATACAATCGGTGAAGTTGCTCAAGATAATGGCTTGAAACAATTACGTATTGCTGAAACTGAAAAGTATCCACATGTAACATACTTTATGAGTGGTGGACGAAATGAAGAGTTCGAAGGAGAACGTCGTAGACTCATCGATTCTCCAAAAGTAGCGACTTATGATTTAAAACCTGAGATGAGTGCATATGAAGTTAAAGATGCATTATTAGAAGAGTTAGACAAAGGTGACTTAGATTTAATTCTACTGAACTTTGCTAACCCAGATATGGTTGGACATAGTGGTATGCTTGAACCAACAATTAAAGCAATCGAAGCAGTAGATGAGTGTCTTGGTGAAGTCGTTGACAAAATTATTGATATGGGTGGTCATGCCATCATCACTGCAGACCACGGTAACTCAGATCAAGTATTAACTGATGACGACCAACCTATGACGACACACACAACTAATCCTGTTCCAGTTATTGTAACTAAAGAAGGTGTTACATTAAGAGAAACTGGACGTTTAGGCGATTTAGCGCCGACATTATTAGATTTATTAAATGTTAAACAACCATCTGAAATGACAGGTGAATCACTGATTAAACATTAGAATAGATGCATTAAGATTAAGAATTTACAGCAACGTATAGATGTTCAAATTTTCTTGGTTTTATATGTATTATCATTTTATAAAAGTTTAGAAAAAGGCTATAATAGTCATATAATATAATTAAAGGAGATATTAAACATGCCAATTATTACAGATGTTTACGCTCGCGAAGTCTTAGACTCACGTGGTAACCCAACAGTTGAAGTTGAAGTATTAACTGAAAGCGGTGCTTTCGGACGTGCATTAGTACCTTCTGGTGCTTCTACTGGTGAACATGAAGCAGTTGAATTACGTGATGGAGATAAATCACGTTATTTAGGTAAAGGTGTGACTAAAGCGGTAGAAAATGTTAACGAAATGATCGCACCAGAAATCGTTGAAGGTGAATTTTCAGTTTTAGATCAAGTATCTATTGATAAAATGATGATTCAATTAGACGGTACACACAACAAAGGTAAATTAGGTGCAAATGCCATTTTAGGTGTTTCTATTGCCGTAGCTCGTGCAGCTGCTGACTTATTAGGTCAACCATTATATAAATATTTAGGTGGATTTAATGGTAAACAATTGCCAGTACCTATGATGAATATTGTTAATGGTGGTTCTCACTCAGATGCACCAATTGCTTTCCAAGAGTTCATGATTTTACCTGTAGGTGCTGAGTCATTCAAAGAATCATTACGTTGGGGTGCAGAAATCTTCCATAACCTTAAATCAATCTTAAGTGAACGTGGTTTAGAAACTGCAGTAGGTGATGAAGGTGGTTTCGCTCCTAGATTTGAAGGCACTGAAGACGCTGTAGAAACTATTATTAAAGCTATCGAAAAAGCAGGATACAAACCAGGTGAAGATGTATTCTTAGGATTTGACTGTGCTTCTTCTGAATTCTATGAAAATGGTGTTTATGATTACACTAAATTCGAAGGTGAACACGGTGCTAAACGTAGTGCAGCAGAGCAAGTTGACTACTTAGAAGAATTAATTGGTAAATATCCAATCATCACTATTGAAGATGGTATGGATGAAAACGATTGGGAAGGTTGGAAACAATTAACTGATCGTATCGGTGATAAAGTTCAATTAGTTGGTGATGATTTATTCGTAACTAACACTGAAATTTTATCTAAAGGTATCGAACAAGGTATTGGTAACTCAATCTTAATCAAAGTAAACCAAATCGGTACATTAACTGAAACATTCGATGCTATTGAAATGGCTCAAAAAGCTGGATATACTGCGGTTGTATCTCACCGTTCTGGTGAAACTGAAGATACTACAATTGCTGATATCGCAGTTGCTACAAATGCAGGCCAAATTAAAACAGGTTCATTATCTAGAACTGACCGTATTGCTAAATACAATCAATTATTACGTATTGAAGATGAATTATACGAAACAGCTAAATTTGAAGGAATTAAATCTTTCTACAATTTAGATAAATAATATCTCTTTAATTTTTATAAGAGTTCACGCTTATTATTTAATATCTTAATTGAATTGTCCGTTGCAGAGTTGAGGCTGCAACGGGCTTTTTTAGTTAAGTACATTTTAAATTATTAATGTAAACTGATATAATGATGTGAGTAATTTTGTAAAAGGAGTACAATTATGACAGACTCAAATGCTAAAGAAATAAGAACTGGACGTTTAATTGCGATAAGTTCATTAGTGTTTTGTATTTTACTTATCATACACCACTTTATTGTATTAGATGAATCAACAGCTAAATCAATTTTATCTTTAGCTGGTCAAAAAACATCAGATACAGCAGTGAAAAACATTTTAAATAGTGACCGATACACTGGAATTATGTATATTTTAGCTTACTTAGCAGGTACTGTTGCTTTCTGGAATCGCCATCCATATTTATGGTGGTTTATGTTTGCCGTATATATTTCTAATGCACTATTTACACTCGTAAATCTTTACTTATTTATTCAAGGTATTTTAGATGTAAAAAATGTACTTGCAGTTTTACCAATTTTAATTGTAGTGATTGGATCTATAATTCTAGCAATTTATATGCTAGTTGCTTCTATTACACGTAAAAGTACTTTCAATAGATAGAAGTTTGATTACATCAATAAAGATGTGTTATAATTTCTTTCGTATATAATGAACGGAGGACAATTTTTATGCATACATTAATCATCGTTTTATTAATTATAGATTGTATTGCATTAGTGACTGTTGTATTACTCCAAGAAGGTAAAAGTAATGGACTTTCAGGTGCTATTAGTGGTGGCGCTGAACAATTGTTTGGTAAACAAAAACAACGTGGCGTCGATTTATTCTTGCATAGATTAACAATAATTTTAGCTATTTTATTCTTTGTACTTATGTTTTGTATTAGTTACTTAGGTATGTAGAGAATATTATATTTGTTTTAATGAAGTAAATGAATCTTAACCAAGACTGATAAATGATAGGGCAAATTAATCACATTTGCTATTAAGTATTATCAGCCTGAGTCCGACGATGTACTTGTCGGACTTTTTTATTTTATAATTGAGACAATCATGTTTTTAAATCATATGTTAAAGGGAATAATGATTTATCAAGTCAATTTGATAATAATGAAGAGATTTTTAAATATATGAAATAAATTGAAATACTTAACTTATTTAGGATAAATTGAGTACTTACTATAAGGGAGAGGGATTTTAATCATGCAAATTAAACTACCAAAACCATTCTTTTTTGAAGAAGGGAAACGTGCAGTGTTACTTCTTCACGGCTTTACAGGTAACTCTGCTGATGTAAGACAACTTGGGCGTTATCTTCAAAAAAAGGGCTATACATCTTATGCTCCACAATATGAAGGACATGCAGCGCCCCCAGAAGAAATATTAAAATCTAGCCCTTTTGTTTGGTTTAAAGATGTTTTAGATGGTTATGATTATTTAGTAGATCAAGGTTACGAAGAAATAGCAGTAGCTGGTTTATCATTAGGTGGCGCCTTCGCATTAAAACTAAGTTTAAATCGTGATGTGAAGGGGATTATAACTATGTGTGCACCTATGGAGAATAAAACAGAAGGTTCGATTTATGAAGGCTTTCTTGAATATGCACGTAACTTTAAAAAATATGAAGGCAAAGATCAACAAACGATTGATCAAGAAATGGAACAATTTCATCCAACTGAAACCCTGAGAGAACTGAGTGACACTCTAAATGGAGTTAAAGAACATGTCGATGAAGTAATTGATCCAATACTTGTCGTACAAGCAGAACAAGATACAATGATTGATCCTCAATCAGCAAATTATATATATAATCATGTCGATTCTGATGAAAAAGAAATCAAATGGTATCAACATTCAGGTCATGTGATTACCATTGATAAAGAAAAAGAGAAAGTCTTTGAAGATGTATATCAATTTTTAGAATCATTGGAATGGACAGAGTAAAAAATAAAGATGTAGGAGAGAAAGGAGGGGCATAATGAATTTAAAGCAATCCATCGAAGAAATGATAAAACAACCTGACTATGAACCCATGTCAGTATCTGACTTTCAAGATGCGTTAGGTTTAAACAGTGCCGACTCATTTAGAGATTTAATTAAAATACTCGTTGAATTAGAACAGTCTGGTTTAATTGAACGTACAAGAACAGACAGATATCAACGTAAACAATCCAACAAAACAAATTCAAAACTAATCAAAGGAACGTTAAGTCAAAATAAAAAAGGCTTTGCTTTCTTAAGACCTGAAGATGACGAGATGGATGATATTTTTATTCCACCAACTAAAATCAATAGAGCATTAGATGGAGATACTGTCATCGTGGAAATTCAAAAATCTCGTGGAGAACATAAAGGTAAAATTGAAGGTGAAGTAAAATCTATTGAAAAGCATTCAGTTACACAAGTTGTTGGAACGTATAGCGAAGCAAAGCATTTTGGTTTCGTATTACCGGATGACAAACGTATTATGCAAGATATCTTTATACCTAAAGGACAAAATTTAGGTGCTGTAGATGGTCATAAAGTATTAGTACAAATTACGAAGTATGCCGATAGTACTGACAATCCAGAAGGCCACGTTTCAGCAATATTAGGTCATAAAAATGATCCAGGTGTAGATATACTTTCCATCATTTACCAGCATGGAATAGAAATCGAGTTTCCAGATGATGTATTACAAGAAGCTGAAGAAGTACCGGATGTAATAGAACCATCTGAAATCGAAGGGCGTCGTGATTTAAGAGATGAATTAACAATCACTATAGATGGCGCAGATGCTAAAGATTTAGATGATGCCATTGCTGTAAAAAAATTAAAAAATGGCAACACCGAGCTTACAGTTAGTATTGCAGATGTAAGTTACTATGTAAAAGAAGGATCAGCTTTAGATAAAGAAGCATATGATCGTGCGACAAGTGTGTATCTTGTCGATCGAGTAATCCCGATGATTCCACACCGTCTAAGTAATGGAATATGCTCATTAAATCCGGAAGAAGATCGTTTAACATTAAGTTGTCGAATGGAAATAAATGAACGAGGCGAAGTTGTAAAACATGAAATCTTTGATAGTGTAATACATTCAAACTACAGAATGACATATGATGCAGTTAACAAAATTATCACTGATCAAGATTCTGAAATACGTTCACAATATAAAGATTTAACACCTATGTTAGATTTAGCGCAAGATTTATCAAATAGATTAATTCGTATGCGCAAACGTCGTGGAGAAATTGATTTTGATATTAATGAAGCGAAAGTACTTGTGAATGACGAAGGTATTCCAACAGAAGTGCTAATGAGAGAACGTGGCGAAGGAGAACGTTTAATTGAATCATTCATGTTAGCAGCCAATGAAACAGTAGCTGAACACTTCAATAAATTGGAAGTACCATTTATTTATCGTGTTCATGAACAACCAAAATCTGACCGATTAAGACAGTTCTTCGACTTTATTACCAATTTTGGTATTATGATTAAAGGTACAGGTGAAGATATTCATCCAACAACATTACAAAACATTCAAGAAGAAGTTGAAGGTAGACCAGAACAAATGGTTATTTCAACGATGATGTTACGTTCTATGCAACAAGCACATTATGATGATGTTAATTTAGGACATTTTGGTTTGTCTGCTGAGTACTATACTCACTTTACGTCTCCAATACGCCGTTATCCTGATTTAACAGTGCATAGATTAATTCGTAAATATTTAATAGAGAATTCTATGGATAAAAAAGAAATACGTCATTGGGAAGAGACGTTGCCAGAATTAGCTGAGCACACATCACAACGTGAACGCCGTGCCATTGAAGCCGAACGTGATACTGATGAATTGAAAAAAGCTGAGTATATGATTCAACATATTGGTGATGAATTTGAAGGTATCATTAGCTCGGTTGCTAATTTTGGTATGTTTATAGAATTACCTAATACTATTGAGGGTATGGTTCATATCGCTAATATGACAGACGATTATTATCATTTTGATGAACGACAAATGGCACTAATCGGTGAACGTCAAGCAAAGGTCTTTCGCATTGGTGATGCGGTCAAAGTTAAAGTGACACATGTTGATGTGGAAGAACGCATGATAGATTTCCAAATTGTTGGCATGCCATTACCTAAAAAGACATCATCACAACGACCTGCTCGTGAGAAAACCATTCAAGCTAAAACACGTGGCAAGTCGTTAGACCATACTAAAAGTGATCGTAATGGTAAAGGTAAAAAGAAAAAACGTAAGCAACGTAAAGGTAAAAATGCTCGTAAAAAAGATAAACAAGGTAATACGCACCACAAACCTTTTTATAAAGATAAAAGTGTGAAGAAAAAATCACGTCGAAAGAAAAAATAGTCAGCAAAGATGAGGTGAGTAATAGTGGCTAAGAAAAAATCAAAATCACCAGGTACGTTAGCTGAAAACCGTAAAGCAAGACATGACTACAATATTGAAGATACAATTGAAGCGGGTATTGCTTTAAGAGGTACTGAAATTAAATCCATACGTCGTGGTAGTGCCAATTTAAAAGATAGCTTTGCGCAAGTGAGACGAGGCGAAATGTACCTGAATAATATGCATATTGCACCATATGAAGAAGGGAACCGTTTTAATCATGACCCTTTACGTACACGTAAATTACTCTTGCACAAAAAAGAAATTCAAAAATTAGGTGAGCGTACACGAGAAATAGGTTATTCTATTATTCCGTTGAAGTTATATTTAAAACATGGTCAATGTAAAGTTTTATTAGGCGTTGCTAGAGGTAAAAAGAAATACGACAAACGTCAAGCACTTAAAGAAAAAGCGGTAAAACGAGATATTGATCGTGCAGTTAAAGCCCGTTATTAAGCAATATCATTGCTTAATCGGGCCATCTTTGATATGATTGTATGCAGTGTCAAATTGTTTTATTGATAATTTAACCAAATATTTTGTTAGATTGATTTGAATTGAGGGGACGTTCTTGGATTCGACAGGGGTCCCCGAGCTTATTAAGCGTGTCGGAGGGTTGGCTCCGTCATCAACACATTTCGGTTAAATATAACTGACAAATCAAACAATAATTTCGCAGTAGCTGCGTAATAGCCACTGCATCGCCTAACAGCATCTCCTACGTGCTGTTAACGCGATTCAACCCTAGTAGGATATGCTAAACACTGCCGCTTGAAGTCTGTTTAGATGAAATATAATCAAGCTAGTATCATGTTGGTTGTTTATTGCTTAGCATGATGCGAAAATTATCAATAAACTACACACGTAGAAAGATTTGTATCAGGACCTCTGGACGCGGGTTCGAATCCCGCCGTCTCCATTATATAGCCTGCAACCCAAGTGGTTGTGGGCTTTTGGATTTTAGGTGCACAAAAAGTGCACAGATAGTGCACAATGAAAAAGACACCTTATGAAGGGGTGTCTTTTTTTTCTACTAACTCTTTCGATTCGTCAAATAAAGACTTAAATTTATTTTTTGAATCTTCATCTTTAGAATTTTGATAATATTTGTGTAGCTTCAAAAACTCTTTTAATGTGAAAATACATAACTCTTCTTCTTTGTTAGGATCATCAAATTTTAAATTTTTATTTTGATTTTTCTCCCAGTGGTCTGCTAACATATATCTACAAAATAGTCTTATACTGTTTTGATCTTTTATATCTAAATCTATTGAGTTAGATACTGCTTGCTTCTTTTCTATTAGATTAATACAGTATTTAATAATTATTATATTCATATTGTCAAAGAAATAACTAAAGCCTTCTTTTTTGCTTTTCTCTTTATCGATATAGTTCCCATTGTTTTTAAAATTAAATCTTAGTGCAGTTCTGAATTGATATACATCATCTAATGTGACGGTAGAGTTCCCACCTATTATAAATAACGTTTTTCTCCATTCTGACTTCGAATCTAACTCGTTTAATAATCTTTTTTTATGACGATTATCAGTGTATTTATATACAAAAAATCCCAACGATAAAGTGGCAAGTGGTTGTAGCAGATTCTTAAGCCACTCTGAGAACATATTTTTTGGCGCAAAGGTATTGTAATTCTCAATAATTGTTTGACCTAACTCATTCATTTATAAGACTCCTTACAAGTATTTAACTATTTCTTTCTGCGTACTAGGGTACAAATGACCGTATCGGTTATATACTTCATTACTATCAGCATGACCTAAACGCTGTGCTATTACCATGATACTTGCACCATGATTGACTAGCATAGACGCATGGCTATGTCTTAATTCATGTATAACGATTCTAGGGAATGTCTGAACGTCTGGCAGTTGTTCATCTAACACTTTTAATGCAGTGGTAAACCAACGATCTATAGTTGATTCACTGTATGCCTTGAAGAATGTACCGAATAATACATAATCATCTTTATATACATTGTTTTCTTTGTACCATTTTAAATATTTTTCTATGTCATTCATCATATGAAAAGGTAGGTATATATCACGTATTGCTGCTTTTGTTTTAGGGGCTGTCACTTCACCGTGATAGTCCGTTTTATTTATATGTATGAAAATCATCATCGTAGTTAATATCGCGCCATGTGAGGGCTCTAATTTCGCCCTTACGTGCACCAGAGTAAAAAACAGTAGCTTAAAGAATAATTTTTGCTGTTGTGTAGCTAAGCTTCATAGAATTGATTAATTTTATATAGCGTTCAATAATTGAAACTTTTGTTTGATTCAATTTCAAAATTATCAATTAATGAGACAGTTGGTGATGGTGCTGAAATAAATGACGTTGTAAATAAACGTGATGAATATAAAGAGAGTATACGGTATTATAATAATCATTTAGTTTTAGTGAAGTATAATGAAAAATCTATATGTAAGTTAAAATATCTTCGAAATTAGTGTGATTTCTCTTTAAAAAAATATTTATATCATAATGCTATAGTTATCTTTTGTAATCTGTATGATAAGATTTTATTCGGATTTCTCATTTTTATATCAGCATCAGTATTATTATCAAATTTTTTTACTTCATCGATTGTTTGTTATATAACAGAATTGTGGACTTCTTGTTGTTCGGAAGATGAAGAATTTTCTTGCATTTTATTTTTTTCTTCACCAGAATTATGGTACTTAGGACTTCTTTTTTTAAATTCCTCAAATTCCTTCATTTCTTCCTCATTCATGTCATTAAATCGATTGATCACTTCACCTGTACTTTTGTTTACTACAGCACAAAATTTTATAGGAGTTCCGGCTGCATCTCTTACAAGGTGTTCAACATAATATTCATTAGCATTGCTTCTATCTATATTTGTTTTAAATTCAAGAACTTGTTGCTTATTAATCCCTTTATTAATGTAATAGTTCGAGACAATTTGTTCTGCTTCTTGAGCGGAAATTTGTTTTTGAGCTGTTTTTTGTTTTTGATTACTATTAGAATTTGTTACGCTCCCATTAGTTTGCATATTATCCGTTTTATTTTGTTCTTCTTTTGGATTGCTTTCTGTTTTTTTTACATTTTCTTGTCCACATGCTGTTAATATTATTGACGAGAGTGCTAATGTTCCTAATAGTTTCAATTTCATTTTATATCCCTCCGTTTAAAATGTTGTTAAAGTTCACCTAAATTATAATAACATTACAATATTTATGAATATACAATATTCATAAATACGTTAAAGTTTTTTGTGTTTAAGAGCTTAGAGAAATATTCTATTATGTTGAAAGAGGTAGTTTTAAATATAAAATTGCTAATTGTATATATATTAAACGAGGGGAGACATATTGAATATTTACATTGCCATCGTATTAGGATTAATTTTTGTATTCTTATCTGATATGGATTATAGAAGGAGAAACAATAGTACAAATATGGATAAGAAAATGATAAAGATTAGCTTTTTTACATAGTGTAATTACTTTAATTATGGTTAGTTTAGCTATATATTTATCTTATTTTAAATAATCATACGAAGAAAATATAGAAAAAGGTAAAAATACCCTTAGAAGTAGATAATCTAAGATAATGTAAAAAGAGATGTGTCATAATCAGATATTATTTTTTCACAATTTATTGTCAATGAACTTTTGCGATATAATGTGTTGATATACTGCAGTGTTAAACTATAATGAGATTAATTAGTGTATTAGAGGTATATGGTATCTTTATTAAGTTGTTTAATACGAATCTAAACTAATGTCCTAAAATAGTTAAAGGTTTTGAAGAAATGTTTTAATAAAATAACAATAATTATTATTTTATTAAAACATTCTCAACCATATATTTTACTAATTAAAATTTTTAAGAAGGAGAATTTATTTGAGTTTAAAGGAAATATGGAAAGTTCTCATAAATAAAAAATGGCAAACTGAAGAAATATGTTATTTAATATTGTATATATTTTTAGCGAGTATTTTTACCACGCCATTGTTTGGTATTCCTTTGGGAGTTTTAGCATACTTATATCTTAATGAAGAAATATTGAAGTAGTTAGCATATATTTCTCATTAAACTTCAAATCGATTTTTTATTGAAAGTTGGAATAATCATTTTAGATGTTATATTAAAGACTTTTACATATAATATATCTTAAAAATATAAATGATTAATACTAAACTACTAAAACTGTTTATTAGAAATAATGCCGTTTTTACGATAATTGCTACTTCAAATATAATTTTTTTACTAAAATTAAAGATATCAATTAAATAATACTCTACTGCTTGTTAGTTGCATTCATTTCCAAATTATTCATCATCTTCTAAAAAGTTGGTTACATTAATCGTAATTTCTTTAGTATTATGGTTAATAATTATATCTTCGTTATAACCGAGAGATTTAACTTGAACCGTCTCATTATCTATTTTTAATGCTACTTCGACATGTTGATATTTCTGTAATATGAGTAAAGTATCTTCATTGGCTACAACATTTATAGGCCCTTTTCCGTTAATCGTTATTGTCCATTCTCTAAATTTCATTTACATTTCTCCTTTTACATTATAG
This sequence comes from Staphylococcus sp. GW823-FHT05F06, assembly GCF_058795495.1. Classification (NCBI taxonomy): domain Bacteria; kingdom Bacillati; phylum Bacillota; class Bacilli; order Caryophanales; family Staphylococcaceae; genus Staphylococcus; species Staphylococcus sp. GW823-FHT05F06. Next base: position 81,762 of record NZ_JBXAHW010000009.1, read on the forward strand.
ATATGATTGATTATTCTTAATGATTTTCGATTATTGAAAACTAGATTAAAATTATTATGATTGAATAAGTAAAAAGACATAGCACATCTTGCTCTTTTTTAAATTGAGAAATAAAAGTTTCAACAGATTTCTAGAACTGTCATATTTAATTTTATTTGAAAAATATATATCAACTACTTTTTAATATTTATCATTATAAAATATGATTGGAAACTTTTGATTATTTAGTTATTTTATATAATTACTTTAACATTACCTTTGTACTTGTTATCTTATCATTCATATATGATAATTTGTCTATATATCTTAAGTGACTCATTTCAATTCATAGGTGTTATAGTATAAAATTAAAATACTGACATTTAACAAATGATTTAAAGAAAGATATTTTGAAACAGTAATGAACAATCTAAATACAATAAAAAAGAAGCGCATTTGTAGGTTTATACTTAACAAATGCGCTTCTATATCCTTTTATAGTTAAAATTTTAGAACTTAAAATCATTTCAATTACGCTTTAAATAACTTAGAAATTATCCTCATATTTTTTAACCCTTGAATATTAACTCTACAATAATTGGAACTCATTATAAGTGAATGTGTCCTTTGGTATATCTATAATTTTTAGGGTCTTTAGGTGGAACAAGCGCTCTACTAATATTCAGTAATCCAATTTTACCACATAACATTACGATGATAATAATAAACTCAGTCCAATTATAGTATTCGGAAGTTAAATCCATAGTGAGACCGACTGTACCGAATGCTGATACGACTTCGAAGAGTATTTTGATTAAAGGTATATTGGAATTGATTATGGTAAGTATAAACGTAACCATACCGATAAATGCAATAGAAATGAGAATAGTTACGAAAGACAACTGTATGTATCTTTCTGATATTTCTCTATTAAATATAGAGTTGTTTTTTTCTTTGCGTATCGTATTAAAAATAGCGATTGTTGCAATAACAAAAGTTGTAACCTTTATACCACCTGCAGCACTCAATGGTGCACCTCCAATAAACATGAGAGCCATAAGTAATAAAGCTGTCGGTGTTTTAATGTTTCCAACGTCAATTGTGTTAAATCCTGCAGTCCTTGTTGTCACTGATTGGAAAAATGCATTTCCTATTTTTTCAATTAATCCCATGTGTAACATAGAGTTTTGATTTTCTAGTAAAAAGAAGAAAACCGTGCCTATCAAAATTAATAATCCAGTGGTAGTTAACACGAGTTTAGAGTGTAAGGATAATTTTCTAAAACTTTTGGCGTTCCACAAATCAACCACGACTAAATGTCCCAAACCTCCCAAAATGATAAGTATTGGAATAGTGATAATGATTACCGGATCATTTGAAAAATCGATTAAGTTGTTTTTAAAAAGGGCGAATCCTGCGTTGTTAAATGCGGAAACTGAAGTGAATAAACTTAAAAATAGACCTTTACCTATGCCAAATTTTGGAATAAACGATAAACATAGACAAAGTGTACCAAATAATTCAGTGGCGATGCTGTATATGGCTAGATGTTTAATAAGTTTAATTACACCACCGGGTTCGTCAATATTCCAAGTAATCATAAATAAAATTCTATTGTTAATTGATATTTTCTTATTTAAAAAGATGAGAGTTAGCATTGCTACAGTGACAATACCTAATCCACCAATTTGTATAAGTAATAAGATAATGATTTCTCCAAAAATATTAAATTGTGTTCCAACATCAACTGGTGATAGACCTGTTACTGTGAATGCGCTAGAAGCTACAAACAATGCGTCAATAAAGTTAATGGGTTTCTTCCCTGTATAGGGCAAATAGAGTAGAAAAGCACCAATTAAAGTTGTCAACAGAAATAACATAAGATAGAAATATAAAGGTTTATTTACTTTGCTCATAAATTTCCACCATTCTTTATATGAGTTATATAACAAAGATGATAATATCATAAGTGAATTTTAAAGTGTAATAACTTGTTAAACTTTTTAAATATTTACTATTCACAATGAGTATAACCACTATATCAGCTTTAAAAAGATGCTTAGCCTTAATAAGAGATAATTATTAAAATTGTAGTAGTAACTATTAAATTAAAATACTTCAAAGTAAAGTAGGGGGGTTAATATGCGTAGTGTAATTAAGTTGGAAAATACATTTATATTCATAATCACAATCGCCGTTTATGTTAAATTAGAATTTTCTATATGGCTGTTTTTACTTTTACTATTAGTTCCAGATATATTTATGTTAGGATATGTGATTAATAGAAAAACAGGGAGTTATGTCTACAATATTGGACACACGTATATCACACCTATAATTATCGCGCTATTATATTTATACATTGATGAAAGGTTACTATTACAGATTTCTTTAATATGGTTAGCTCATATTAGTATAGATAGAACTTTAGGTTTCGGACTCAAATATTCATCAGATACTGATAAAACGATAATACAAAAGATGTAATCGTAGTTTCTGAATAGATATTTCAAGTTATACAAATCAATGGTATTAACAAATCTAATATAATCCAGTAATGGATAGTGATCATTAAATTTGTTGAATTACTTCATTAAATTAGAAATAAAGAGTGTGATATTATTATACTTTTAATTTAATTAAGGACTGTTAATAAATAAAATCCCCTAAATAATAATTATTGTCTAGGGGATTTATCTTAATAGTTTAAAAAGTTTTTGAAGTATGTTGCATCAAAGCATTAAATTCTTCATTTTTTATGTTACTTTGTGTAAGCGTAATTAAATGATTATCTAAATCTTTAATTGTCATTTCAATAGAATTCCATGGTTTTCCTTCAAGATCTTCCACGATATATTGAGAAGATATTCGTTGTTTTAAAATTCGAATATTTGGTACAAGTATATTTGTATAAACTGCATTACCGACTTCAAACTGTTTGCCAGAAATTAACATCAAATCTTGATATTTTGCTAATCGTAAATGCTCCATTAAAATTTGATTTTGTTCATTTTTAAATTTAAAAATACTTTTAAAACCTAAATTCTCTTGATACCATTCCGATGATTTCTCTATGTCGTTAACTAAAAATTTATTAAACATAGGCATACTATATAATTCCATAGTTAATCCTCCTTTATTGGTAAGATTAACTTTAATCTATTACGTAACGTTAATGTCAAGGACTATAAAACAAATGAAGTCGGATAGTATTAACGGCTAATTTTAGTCTATTTCTAGGAGGTACTGTTGAAGTATCTTTAGTGATATTTTCAATACGATTATTCTAATAAATGTAGTTATGAGTGATTCATGATGGTTATATCTTTAATCCTTAAAGTTGGTATTAAAGGTAAGGCATATATAGTGACGTGACTACATTAGTAATAAATAATAACGTGTATGTTAAGATGACTAAATGAAAAAGAGCTATAAATTAAATGATGTATTTTATCCGTCTATACATAAAACGTTAGCCCTTATTTTTTCGCTCAATTAAAAAATTTACGATTGTTGATAAGTGTAATTGCTAGAGATAACTATATGCCTAAATAGTGTTTAGATACATAATGAACGAGATATCCCATTAAGCATAATACACCGAGTGATATAAAAACTGCAGAAAAATTTCTGCAATGACTTTTATAAGATAATCCTTGATTTTGTGCTAAAAAGAAACTAAAAATATATAGTCCGATTCCTATTATAAAAAAGCCTATAATTACGTATAACATATAAACCTCTTTCTATTTAGTTGAACTAAATTGTAAATTTTCAATTTTTATACTGATTTTTAGAATAATTATTTGCATCTAGAACTTTCTGTGCGTTATCTCTTCATAATTATCATTGAGAATTTCGTCACGAATTTGCATCTCACTAGATGATAGTCTATTCCTTGTTTTATTTCTCCATTCTTGATTTGACATGTTCAAATATTTGTTATTTGGATTGTAGTTAGGTTGTTATTGCGAATTGTTGAAGTTGTATTTGAATTTTGATTATATTGAGTATCTTTAGAATTATTACTTTCATCAATAGCTTATTCTTGAGTTTGAATTGTATTTTGAGAGTTTTCAGAATCATAAGTCACTATATTAATGTTCAATGAACTTATTCATTGCAATTCTTCTAGTTGAGATGCCTTGTTTTTAATTTGACTCCTCTTTTCAATATTTTTTGTGTTTTATTTAGAGTTTAGACCACATGCCGTTAAGAATAGTGATATTGATAAGAAAAACAACTAATGCTTTAACTTTCATTAGTAATTTTTCCCAATATTAAATTTATATAACTATTAATTTGAACATCGAACCGACAATAGCAAACGTATTCCATTTATTAATTCTTATATAAATACAGTATACAATTTAAATTTATAACCGACAATATTAGTACTAATTGCTACTATATTATAGAGAATATAAAATGTTGTCATTAACATATGATTTATCAAAGTAATTTAAAAAATAGTTTGATTGTTTATTGGTGTATGTAATAAGGGAAATTTAAAATCATAAAAGTATCTATACTATATTGTTTATAACGTTAGGAAATAAAATAGTTCCAAATGAATGCAAAAATGCAATTCTTTTGGAACTTTGTTTCTCATTGATTATTTATTTAATTGAATATTATAGAAATACCTTCTGACCATTTCTATAACCATCATCCAAACAATGTGTCCAAAAAATTCTGATAGGTGTTCTGAAAATGGTTGATCAAAAGCATTCGGTACGACATGCATAATTGGCATTAAGATTAAATGAAAAACAATCCAAATAACTATACCAAATAAAGCACCATAACCTAGTGTGATTTTTGTATATTTCTTTGCGATATAAATATAGATTATTGCAATAGCGATAGAAAAACTATAGTGTACGATAAAACTTATCCAAGGTAATGCATGCTCAGAAAAATTGTATGTGAGATGGGTAATATTTGACGGTATTCCTAGTAATTGTAAGAGTTGTTGAGGTGGGTTAGTGGCATCTCTACTAGGTGTTCGGGGTGGGAACATTACCTCCCAACCTAGTTTGACTACACCAGATAAAAGTCCTGCTATTATGCCAGCTATTAGTAGTTTAAACCTGCTCTGATTTTTTTGATGCTTCATTCTGTATGTCTCCTTATGTTCCTCCTATATATTTAAACACCATTAGCGTTGTTAAAAAGAGAAACTTTAATATAATTCAACCTAATTATATTACTTTTATGTTCTTTAAATGTTTAAATAATATGAGCTTTAATTTACAGGATATGTTAGTTTTATGACATATTAAAAAAATTGAGTTATAAAAAGTTAGAGAAGTTACAAACGAATACTCATTTAAGTTATTTAAATGGGATTAAGGGTATAATAACTTTAAAATTAAACAGACGTAAAAAGATGGAGGAAAGACATGGAAAATAAACCTGATTATTTTCACCACATTGAACATAGAAAGTTTCAAAGTAGCTCAAAAATTACATTATGGTTATCTTTAGTTATTACTATGATATTCACTGTAGTTGAGTTCGTAGGAGGTATTGTGTCGAATTCACTCGCGTTACTCTCTGACTCATTTCACATGCTAAGTGATGTTCTAGCATTAGGTTTATCAATGGTAGCGATTTATTTCTCGAGCAAGCCACCTACAAAGAACTATACATATGGTTTTTTACGCTTGGAAATTATCGTAGCTTTTCTCAATGGCTTAGCACTTATTGTTATTTCACTAGGAATTATGTATGAGGGTATCATGAGAATTATACACCCTAGACCTGTTGAAAGTGGCATTATGATTCTAATTGCGTTTATTGGTTTAATTGCCAATATCGTATTGACCATCATTTTAATGATTTCTCTAAAAAAAGAGAATAATATTAATATTCAAAGTGCATTATGGCATTTTATTGGTGATTTATTAAATTCTTTAGGTATTATTGTGGCGTTTGTGTTGATTCATTTTACTGGATGGAACATTGTTGACCCAATTATTAGTATTCTCATTTCATTGATTATTTTAAGAGGAGGATACAAAATTATTAAAAATGCTTCAAAAGTTCTGATGGAGCGTGTGCCGGATCGATATGATACAGATGAAATTATGGGAGCAATGAAAGATGTTGAAGGCGTGATAGATATTCATGAATTCCATTTATGGAGTGTTACAACTAATCAAAGTTCTTTAAGTGCACATGTTGTACTAAGTGATGACTACATTAAATCGCCTTATGCTACAATAAATAAAGTTTCGGATTTGTTAAAAACACAATACGGTTTAGAACATGTAACACTTCAAATTGAAAATATAAACCACAATCATTTAGATGAGGAGTATTTCAAACAACTTCAAGAATAGGGGAATAGTATTTAACTTATTATGAGTTGTTTTGCATAAATAATGTATATGAAAAAGTTACTTACACTCTAATTATATAACTTTATCTTAATGAATTAAAAGGACTCCCAAATAAAGTTTGATGAGGTTTATGTTATAGCTAATGGATACTAAATTTTATTATCCCAGTTTTATCTTTATGTCTTTTTGTGATGAAAGTTGATAACGTTGTAGAAATACTTTCACTAATACTATTTATAATTCTGCCGTTATGACTATAGTTCTACTTCATTTTTAAGAGTGCATTTTACACAGTTGAATTTTGAATAGTATTGATTGAGCTATGTTCAACGTCGTACAATCAATGACGTAAAAAACCCCTCTAACAGGAGGGGCGGAGTAGAGAATAGTTTAATTATTATTCGTTTTCGTTATTACCGAATAAACCTTTGATAAAAGAGATAACTTTTTTAACTAAGTTAATGATGAACATGTGACTCACCTCCTATGTATTTGTTAACTAAATTATAGTATTGAACTAAAGTAATTGGGTTTCTAGTTCTAAAGTAATCAAAAAATATTCTTAAGTGTAAAATGATTTCGAAAACAAAATAACTTTGAATTCATTTCTGTTGCAGAAAATATGATATAATTTATGTATTTTATAATTATTATATGTTTAGTAAGGATTAATATTTTAAAAGTAGGGAAAGAAAAAATTCTTGAAGAATTTTATTTCTTTCCCTAACTTTTTAACATGTAGAATATTCAAGTGAAATTCTATACGTTATGTCTAACAGTTGAAAAAGATTGATATAAATGTGTTTGTAATGTAGTCGTGTGCGACAAAATGCTTAAGGTTTAAGTATTAATTGTTCTCTTAAATGTTTTGATTATTTTTCATCAGTTTTAAAAACATCTTTAAAAAATTGAACACCTTTATTTAATAAATCAAAAATAAACATGAAATACACCTCCAATTCAATTGATTACAGTTACATTGTATTTGATTTATTTGGTTAAAAGTTTAAGTTTGCGTAGATAGAAATATTAATTGCCACGCTGTTAAAAAAATAAATGTAAGAAAAAATATAGTTCCTAATCGTTAAATGTATTTATGATTTTATGAAAAGTTCATTTTGATTATTAGTTTTAATAAACTATTAATCTATACAATGCCTTATTTAAATAGCTTTTGACATTATTAAGAGCTCTACAATTTATAAAATATAGAAAATCCTTTACTTTTCCAAAAATAAGCGTATAGTAGTGGTTAAGTAATAAAGTACGTGAAGTTGATTGTGGAATTATTTTTATAGAATATTCTCTTTTAATTAATGGATTTGTTACAAATATTTAGTGCAAAAGCACGTGGAGGTATTCTATATGAATAACGGTACAGTTAAATGGTTTAATGCAGAAAAAGGTTTTGGTTTCATCGAAAGAGAAAATGGCGGAGATGTATTCGTGCATTTCTCAGCAATCGTTGAAGATGGATATAAATCTTTAGAAGAAGGCCAAAGCGTTGAATTCGATATCGTCGAAGGTGAACGTGGTGAGCAAGCTGCAAACGTTGTTAAGATGTAATAATTATATATCTTTATTAAGTCTAGGACAGAAATAACTGTCTTAGGCTTTTTTGTTGATAACTAAATTAATATTAAGCCCTTTAGTCAGATTTTCAACTGGTAGTTCGAATACCAATTTATTATCTCTATAAAACATCTCTATTAAAATTCTCAATTTAGCTTTCTACGTTGCACTTTATAGAATTTCTTGTGTGTAATTATTTTTTTATTGTTGATGTATACTTATTAATATACTTTTATTTTGGTTTAGTTTTAGAGCAATTTTATCTATGATGATTATTGATGTATACCATAAGTTCATAAAATTAAATAAAAGATAACAATAAAAAGTGTATTTGTTTTATAACGATTACTATATTTCAAATGTTAATTCTATTATATTTGTAGTAAAAAATCTTTTTGAAATAAAAAAACGCCAATGCAGTTACTTTAATAATGACGAAAATTAAAGTCTGCACGGCGATAACAAGAAGTAATGTTAAACACTCACAGAGTGTAACATGTATAGGTTATCACAAAAATATATTTATATCTAACTAAATTGCTTTATAGTGATGTGTTTTTTTAAAATCTTCTAAATAATAATTGAAACAATTATAAATTAAATAGTTACTTACTTTAAATTGACTGTGAAGATCGATCAAACACACTAATCTCTTTCTCATGTATAGAAACAACAAGTGTGTGGTCATAAACTTGAATGTAATCTGTATTTAACGCATTAAATTCAGCAAGTATTTTAAAAGAACCATTTCGCAATGGTTCTATAATCGAAATATCATCATGATTACTTTGAATAATCAATTGTCGTTTGGAATGATTGTTAATTGTCCAGTCTTTCATATTCATCACCTTACTTGTACTTTTTAACCAAAGCTACGCTCAATTTCTGTAAAAGCTTTTGTTGTAACCTGAATATTATATATTTTGTTATCTTCAACCTCGCCATCTAAGTAACCTTCATTTATTAAGACTTTACAGTTATGAATGAAATCTTCATATTTTCTATCACAAAAATAATCATCTTGTGCCGTTACAGAATCTTTAAAATGATTAGCTTCTTCTTCTGGTTGCCCCGCATTAGATCTTTCCATATATAATTTATAAAATTTAGCTATTGTATATTTTTGTTCTTTTGTAAGGTTTTCCATCAAAATCTGCCTCCGACTATGTTAAATAAATATTATTCCACTTATTAGATTTTAAGTAAGTGCGATTTTTTTAAGTATTACAATATTTATTTTAAAATTTAATTTACCTTTTCGATACCTTTTTGCACTGCGTTCGCAAATTTGTAAAAATCTTTAGTATATTTATCTGAATCACTACGTGTATGTCGATCTAATTTATAATGTTTGAAAAACTGTTTTCGCAATGCAGTCGTGAGTTCTAATTGGACACCTGAGTTAGATTCATTTTTATTAGCTATGTTATCTGATGACTTTGCATCGATTTTGTTAGGACTTTCTTTTACAGTAAAGTCTTTTTTACGTAATTCTTTCGTGATAGAGTGAGACATCTCTTTATCTTTACCTCCGATATAAACAATAGGGTCATCTCCAGAGAATCCATGTATAGATAATGTTTCTTTAGTGTTTTTAAGTAACTTATCTAATATAGGTTCGTTAAAATGAGTGGATGTTACATGTAGTTGATCGTTATTAGACTTTCGAAGACCTTCAAAGGTATAAAAATTATATTTTCCAACATTGGAAATACGTCGTGCAATTTCAGTCGTACCTGGTTCGATACCTCCACCGTGAATTGCAGTGACTAAAATATCCTTATTTTTACGGTGTTTTGTTTTAATACGCCAATCTTTATTTTTTATCGTATCTTTTTTTAATTCAGTAAAATCTGCGTATCTATCGGTAGAATGAGAACGGTTTGTCTTTAAAGTATTAAAAAGTATTACAACAACAACGCAAATTGCGATAATAACGATTGTCAAAATAATATAATATAATCTCGAATGTTGATTGTCTTTGTCTCTCATAGTAACTCCTTTTTTATATAAACAATAAATGTTCTTAAATATTTAATAAGGTGATAAATTTAATTCCATTTAATTATTATATACTAACTTTTTACTATATATTTTCTATACCCATTTTAATAGATACTATTTAATAAATGAAAAGAATTCTTATAATAAAAGTAAAAAATTTATGAATCATCAAAAAGAAAGATTATAATCAAAAGGAATTAAAAGAATTCAAAATCTTCACATTGTTTTAACAATAATGTGGTAATTTATAGTAAAGGGATGTGATGTTGTGATGAATAAAAATCTATTAAAAAAATACTTGAATGATGATAGTTTCAAATCAGTTGTCGTTGTTATAGGGAATAAGAGAATCGTATTAGAGAATGATATTCATGTTGATTATGAAAACGAAGTTATTATTTATCCATGTAAAAATTGTACACGTATTATACCGTTTAGTTCAATTTCCTATTTAGAACTTATTGATAAGCAAGACCAATTTATTAACTATTTTAAAGAAGGATGACTATAAATCCCAATGGTGGTGTGAAATACGAGCATAAGTTCACATTACCATCGGGATTTTTAATATGTTTTTACTAATTTTAATTTATATTCATCTGTAAAATTATCTGTTAGCGCATAGGGTGAAATAATATATAAACCGTGATCACTTACGGAATTTTTATCTACGCCGTATTTATATGCTTGATATATAATTTTAGTGCAATATGTAAATGTTTCACTTTTTAAGTTGAATGTAACAAGATATTCGCTATCGCTATTCTCATAATGTTTCTTTGCCCATTGAGCTGCTTTTGTTCCAGCGTTAGGGTGTGAACATCGATAGACTTTTATCCATTCATTTTTACCTTTTCCATATCTGTCACGATAAGATTCAAAATCTTCCGTCATTGGTTTATCCCCTGGACCTTCAATTTGAAGTACAGTGTCATGATCAATTGCCAAACTACAGTGACCAAAAAAACCATTTAAAACAGGACCTTTTGTAACAATAATGTCACCTGGTTTTAGCTGAAAACGTTTATTATCATTAGCGAAACTTTGATTGGTAAATAACATGAGACTAAAAATAAAAAATATAAATGATAAGTATATGCTTTTAGATATTAATTTCATATATTTAAAGAAGCTCCTTGAATAATTCATAAAGCTAGTTGCAAAAATAATTGATTTACTTCAAATATAATCTAGTAAATCATAATCACGCTATTAAAAAGCATCTCAAAAAGAATACATTGTTTATCTCTTTGAGATGCATAATATAGTATAATGCCTTTTCATTAAAAGTGATTCTATTTCTACATATTATAAAATTCCGAATATAAAAGTATAAATTAAGATGGCAAAACCAAAGATTAAGAAAATTACAGTAAAGCCTAGATAAGATTCTTTTCGTTCTTCTTTTTTAGTTTTAAGCATTGTTACCAATAATATCGTTCCTGCGATGATAAATAAGATAGAAAGCCACAGCAAAATTTGGAAATGTAAGCTCATTGATATCCCTCCCTAGTCAAAAATTTAGACAAATTCATAAAAAATCGGATAAATGTAATACAGTGCTAAGATAATGTTGATAAAAAATAATATTTCACTGAATAAATCACTATAGATAATTACTAAGGTCAAGCTTGAAAAAAGAGCAAAACCACAAATTGCTAAACCAGGTATTAACCATAACTTATAATCTATATTTGCGTTATAGGTTATGAGAATGTTAAATGAAAAAAATAAAATGGTGAATATCAAATTGAATATATTTGCTTTGTTTAATTTCATAGGTGTTACACCTCAATAGATACTGCTTGATAGAACTAAGTTATTTATATACTATAATATCATTTATTTCGTACAGGTAAATATATTAACATTCATAAAAAATATTTTATTTGAGACATACACATCATTGTCGTTTTTATGGTGAAAATAAAAAAATTAGTAATACTTTATTATATGTGAATCAATTTAATGTTATAGTTATTTTTAAACCTCTAACAACTGTAATTTCATCACAAGAACAAAAATAAATGAAAATTATCATTATTAGCAAAAAAAGTTTATGTATATAGTGCAAAAAAGAATTTTTTGCACATAAAAACTCGAGAAATCTGGTATGATTAATAGGTGAAAGTATATAAGTAGGTGACTCAAGTGTTTTTAACACTTTAAAAAAGGGGCTGAAATCAAATGTCTTTTTATGAGTTTATTTTAGGATTTATCAATGACGATACGCCACTAGGTCATTTAGCACAATACATTTTTAATGATGCTTGTTTCCCAAAGGAAGAGAAAAATAATAATTCTATAAGAACCTATGTGCTTCTTAATTATAATGATCGTCAGTTAATCGAAAGTACAAATCGTGCAATTAGTCTATATCAATTAATTTGAATAATACCAGTTATGGGTCTTAAGAGCATTCCAAACATCTTTAGTTTTAAAGTTTATTTCATTATTACGAACACAAAACGGCTCGATAACATTTTGATCTAACCAAGTATTAATTAATTCTTTAGGTACACCATCGAGTAGCATATCTGTTTTGCTTATAATTAAACATTCCCAATCTAAAGAAATTGAATTAGGATTGACATAGTTACATTGACTATGAGTAGACATCATTAATCCTCCTTTATTCCATGTAAATCTAATGTTAAGTTATACCCTAAACAAATTTTATTAAACAATTTGCTTTTAAATTGTATGATTTCTAATTTTTTAAATCATTGGTTTACTTTGTAATTTGGCAGTGATTAAATAAAAGTGTCATAAACAATGATGGGTGTATTCTTTGGTGAATATCTTAAATAATGAGTGAAGAGGTGTTTACAATTGGTTAAAACATTATATTTAATGAGACATGGTCAAACAGTGTTTAACTTAAAAGGTAAAATACAAGGGGCTAGTGATTCTCCTTTGACTGCATTAGGTGTACAACAAGCGAATGCAGCACAACAATATTTTAAAACGAAAAATATTCATTTTGACTATCTTTATTCATCACCACAACAAAGAGCATGTGACACGTTAGAGAACGCTGTACCAAACCAACAATATTGGTGTGTAAAAGATCTTAAAGAGTGGGGGTTTGGATTATTTGAAGGGGAAAGTATCGAGTTATTAAGAGCTATTAAACAACCTAGATATTTGTATGGTGACGCTGTTGTACCATTTGGTGGAGAATCAAGATCTGAAGTTGAACACAGGGTTTATCGAGCACTCTATGAAATGATGGATACAACAGATGGAGAGACAATTCTAGCAGTGAGTCATGGTAGCACTATTGGTTTGTTTGTAAGAAATATATTAGGGTATGACAAGGGAAGTAAATTTGAAATAGGAAATTGTAACATTGTAAAATTTGAATACGATGGAGAAGAATTTATCTTTAAAGATTTAATTAATCCCATTAAAAAATAGTTTACTTACAAGATAGTTTTAATAATAAATGTACATTAATTGTTCAATAATTATAGAAAAATCAACATAGCCTCAAATGATTTGTGTAATTTCATTTGAGGCTAAATTTTTAACTTTTTTGTATATGGGAATCACTTAAATAATATATGTTTTGCTTTACTGATTTTTGAAATAGTCATTTTAAATATTCATATAAACTCATGATTAAAAAGCACTATATCGATGTATGGACATAATAATGAAAATGTTTAAAAGGTAAATATAAGCATTTTAATCTGATGACTCAGTTGTTGAATAAATGAGCCAATTTTCGTCAAAATATTCATTGCCAATTTTGCTAGCGTTTTTTTCAAAAGCAAGATTTTCAAAACCTATAGAACTAAAGAACACTTTAGCACTTATATTGTTTGATGCAATAGCAATCATCAATGTTTCAATATTTTGTTCTTTAGCGTATTGAATAATATGATTAATTAATTCTCGGTTAACAATTTCATCATTATTTTTAACAAAATTATTTTCAAGAATAGCTTTATGGCATTTACCTACATAATTCATTTGTTTTAAAGTGCATGTTGCAACAAGTTCATCATCTTCAAAAGCACCAAATATATTCCAATAATCAGTATGATTAGACAAGATAGTTTTGAGTCTATCAATGCTAACATTTTCTAAATAGTAACGATCCCATTCATAATTATGGTGACCAAATTTCATTAATTCAATATAGGAATCCAAATCGTTTTGATTCAATAAACGGATATTGTTCATGGTGACCTCCCATTAAAAGAAATAACATAAATAAAAATGATTTTTGAAATTAAGACTTATTAAATACATAATAAAAGAATTATTAAAAATACGCAATAATCGTTTTGTTACTATAAAAAACATTATTGACAACATATTTAAAAATTGTTTTTTAAAATTAATTTTATATTTTTGTCAATTGGAAAATGATGACTTTGAAATGAATTTATCACATTTTATTTTATCAATATTTTGAAAAAACGAAAGGTATATTTTGAATCTTTACAAAAAATTATTGAAAAGTATGTTATAAAGGCCAATTAAACAAGTAAGATTGATAACATAAGAAATTTAAATTAAATAAAAAAACGAGGCTGGTACATAATTCCCTAGCATAATAGCCAGTAAATGAGTTTTCATAAATTCATTTACTAGCTATTTATTTATAATACTTCGTATTGTTGGCTCGCTTTCTTAGGGGACAGCTTCAGCCTGTAGTCTTCAGCTTGTCCTGTTCCCTCAAG
>NZ_JBXAHW010000010.1:0-96301 GCF_058795495.1 Staphylococcus sp. GW823-FHT05F06
AAATAGTTTGTAACGTTTCGTTACTGTTTATTGGAATTAACGTTGACATATTGTCATTCAGTTTTCAATGTTCATTTAGTAAAATCAATCTTTTTCATTGTACTATATTGTTTTAAGAAAAGTCAATAACTAATTGATATTACTTAATTAATTTTAAAAGCTTTTCGTTAACTTTGCAAGGGTTATTTTTACACCAACTCAACAAAATTATCAATCGCTTTACATCCGCTTTTCAGCGACTTTTATATAATATCAATTTTATGTTTTGAAGTCAACAATTAAATTGAATTATTTTTTATTCGTATGAGTTCTTTTATTCACTCACAAGAAAACATTCTAACACATTTCTTAAAATTTGCAATAGAAAAATCGTATGAAAATATTTTTCACACGATTTAAACGCCAATTTAGATATTCTCGATTTTATTGTTTTTGGGTGCTTGCTATAACTTTTCTTGCGATTAAAGTATACAATTCTCCTAAACGATCATCCGATTGATATATCGAAGGCGAAAAGTCATTGGGATTCCATGTAGGTTGTTCTAAAGGAAGTTCAGCAAATAATTGCGTCTCAAGTTCATCAGAAAGCTTTTTGCCTCCTCCTTTTCCGAAAACATACTCTTTTTTACCTGTTTCTTTACTTTCAAAATAGCTCATATTTTCTATAACACCAAGAATTGTATGTTCTGTATGTTTAGCCATTGCACCTGCTCGTGCCGCTACAAACGCCGCGGTTGGATGCGGTGTAGTTACTATAATTTCCTTACTTGATGGTAACATTGAATGTACATCTAAAGCTACATCTCCTGTGCCAGGTGGTAAATCAAGAAGTAAGTAATCAAGTTCTCCCCACTGTACTTCTGTAAAGAAATTCGTAAGCATCTTACCAAGCATTGGACCTCTCCAAATAACCGGTGCATTTTCTTCAACAAAAAATGCCATTGAAATAACTTTTACTCCATGTCTCTCTACAGGTATAATCTCCTTACCATCTATACCTGGTCTTTCATCTATTCCCATCATATCAGGCACACTAAAACCGTATATATCAGCGTCTACTAATCCTACTTTCTTACCTTCTCTTGCTAATGCTACGGCTAGATTGACAGCAACTGTCGATTTACCAACCCCACCTTTACCTGAAGCTATAGAAATGAATTCAACTGGATTATTTTGTGATAATAGTTCTTCAATGGTTTTGGGCTTTTCACTACCTTTTCCTATATATCTTTCGACTACTTCGCTAGGAAGTTCTTCAAAACGAATTCCCACAGTATTTGCACCATTTTCTTTTAAGGCTTTGACTATAGCCATTTGAAGATCTAATTGTGGCTGTCCCCCTAATTGCGCCATTGCCACTTTAACACTCACATGGTTAATATTATCCTTAATAGAGACATCAACAATACCTTCAGATTCTCTCAATGGCACATCAATAATCGGATCCTTTAATGCCCCTACAATTTCTTTAACTTGATTTACCGTTAACAAAGTAAATCCCCCTTATTGATTTTTAATTTATCTACATAGCAACTATAGTTGCCTGTTTATATATATCATTTATATTTTTTAGTATAAGACTTTTCCTAATATAAAAAAAGAAGTTAGCCCATTTTTAAAATAGACTAACCTCTAATTATTATACTTTCCTACTATTGTGAGTTAAATGATTAGGCTCCTTTATAAATAACGCTAGAACAAAAGCAATAATCACAAAAACAGTGACTAAGGCGAACGATACATCAACTCCCACAGCAACACTTTGTCGCTGGATCATTTCTTTACTAGCGTGTTCACTTGATGATACAACCCATTGAGCACCTATACTCATAAAAGTGACCATTAGAGCAGTTCCTAGAGATCCCGCCATAACACGACCAAAGTTCATAATTGCCGTTCCGTGGGAAATGTCTTCAGTTTTCAATGCATTTATCCCGGTCGTATTGATAGGCATCATTAGTAAAGACACTGCAAACATACGAATCGCATAGATTACTATCAAATACGTATAGGATGTATCTACTTTAAGAAAGCATAATAGAAATGTACAAGAAATCAATAAGATAAACCCAGTAAATATTAACGGTCTAGGCCCATATTTATCGTAAAACTTTCCTGTAAACACAGACATAATACCATTGATAATCGCGCCAGGCATAATTACTAATCCTGATAGCAACGCAGATAATCCTAAAGCATTTTGAACATACAATGGAATAAGTAAAGCAGGTCCTACCATAGATAACATAATGATCATAGAAGTAATTGTAGAAAAACAAAATATTTTGTTATTAAATATTTTCAAATTTAATAATGGATTAGAAATTGTAATTTGTCGTTTAACAAAAATGCCAATGATGATTAAACTTATTAAAAGTGAACAAAGAACAATTGGGTTAGAAAAACCTAGGTTACCAGCACTACTGAAAGCATAAAGCATTAAGCCAAAACCTAATGTAGAGTATATAACGGATTTTTTATCCAGTTTTGTTTCTTTCGTCGTGTTATAACTTGAAATCGATACAAAACCAAATATAAATGTAACTAATGCTATACCGACAATAACAATAAATGGCACTCTCCAACTTGCATTGTCAATGATTAAACCAGTAAATGTAGGTCCAATTGCAGGTGCAAATTGTATAACTAATCCTGCAAGTCCCATTGCAAATCCACGGTGTTCTTTGGAGAACAATGTAAACAATGTAAATTGCATTAATGGCATGAGTATACCTGCACCGACAGCTTGAATTACCCGTGCAATCATGAGCACGCCAAAATTAGGTGCAATAGCAGCAACGATAGACCCTATCAGAAATGATCCCATTGCACCTAAATATAGCGGTCTTGTTTTTACTTTATCCATTAAATAAGCGGTGAGTGGAATCATGACACCATTCACTAACATGAAACCTGTAATCAGCCACTGCGATGTATTCTCATTAATATTTAACTCACGCATAATGTGTGGCAAGGCTGTATTAAGTAATGTTTGATTTAAAATGGCCACGAAAGCGCTAATTAACATTACAGATACAATTAAATTTCGCTTAGTCTTAGACAATTCATAACTGGCCATAAACATATACTCCTTTTTATTCAAATGATAATTCCATATTCAACCAAATTTTAATTACCGATACAAACTTAATGCTCAGAATAATATAGAGATTTCTTATTATTTTGGATGCCATTATAGTGTAATTATTTAAACTTTGAACAGCTTGGTAAAGCATGATACAATTGCAATTTTTAATAGCATTATCAATCATTGCTATTAAATAATTAAATTATTTTCTATCGTCAAGTTCAATTATTCCATATTAAATTCTCTTTTTTACAAAAGCCTTACTTTTTATTATTCAAATTTTTACTTTCAGGATAAAAAACTTCTTTACATACAAATAAAAATCCTATAATAATCATAATTACCCAAAAATGTATATTAACATGTACATAGTGTATGTGAACTATAAAATAAAACATAATTGTAGTAACAATATAGGAGATGAGATGAAAGTTAATACCTTGAAAGTATGGATTTTTTGGAAGATTCTTTTTAAAATAATCCATTAAATGCTCAATTGAAAATAAAGTAAAATAGCCTAAAACGATATAACTACCGTAGTATATTAAATTATCATAAAAGCCTTTATTGTAACTAAAATCGCCTAAGTGTAAATAAATAAGGATGCGACTCAAACCGTACAAACCAAAGCCTAAAAATGTTAAAAAAATTGCTCCGGAAATAACAAATATAGTGAGAACAATAAGTGTTACTAATAAATGATATGATTTATTTTTTAAAAATTTCATCACTTTTGTCCTCCCCTACACTTCGTATACATATATATTATCATGTAAATAAGAGCATATAAAATTTTAAGTTATACAACATTTCTGCTTCTCATCTCAACTTATTTCATTTTATTTTCACAAAAAAGCAAGTAGATATGGTATATGCATTTCTACTTGCTCATAATTAAAAAATCATTCTGCATTTTTTCTAAGATTGAATAGTATTGCTTTTATATAATGTCATCCATATTACAATTAAACATACTGCAATTATTAAGACTAATCCTAACACATTGTGTAAATTAGAACCAAATAAACCAACATTTAGTGCATACATATAGCCCATAATCGTAGATCCGACTGACGAACCTAAATTTTTTGTCAATGCATAAAATGACATCATCTTTTTCATATTTTTTGGAGAAGTTTCCTCTTGGACAATAACACTATCTTTTGTATAAATATAACCAAAACTTAAACCTGCAAAAACAACCGCAAAAGCAATAAGCAATGGGAGTTTTAAGCCAAACATTATCATCAGACTACTAACTAATAAAACAAAAAATGAGCAAATATATAATGTTTTTCTAGTAAAATGCGCTTCTATTTTACCTAAATTGAAATTAAGCGTAATCCAAGCAACAGACAACGGGAATATTACAAATCCACTTTGTAAAGGTGATAAACTAAGTTTTTCTTGTAAATATACTGGTATATATAAATTATATCCCATCAGTGTTATCGCAATAAGTAAATCAGTTATAAAAACTAGAACTATTGATATGTTAAATTCTTTTGTTGGAAGAAATGGTTGTTCGATACTATTTTCTATTTTAAATAGTAGCCATAAAACAGCTAAAGCTAAAATAATTGAGAATATGTTAAAAATAATATGATGTTGGTTGAGTAAACCAAACATTAATAAAGCTATAAAGATATAAAAGATAATCAATCCTTTTATATCAAAACGACTCTGTTGTACTTGTGTCTCATCAGGAAAATGAAAAGTCATAAGTACAAGTATTATTGCCACTATAGCAATAGGAATATTGATATAGAATAGCCAATGCCATGAAGCAAACTCTAAAATCGCACCACCTAATAATGGGCCAATAATACTCGAAATTCCCCAAACACTTCCAACTATACCCATAATTTTATATCTCAAAGGAATTTCAAAAGCCAACTTAGGAACTATTTGTGAGAGTGACATCATAACTCCTGCTCCAAAACCTTGTACTGTTCGAGAGATAATTAAAAAAGTAAACGTCTGACTTAATCCCGACATTAAACTACCTAAGGCAAACAATAATACCCCTACAACAGCAATGTAAATAATTTTAAA
This sequence comes from Staphylococcus sp. GW823-FHT05F06, assembly GCF_058795495.1. Classification (NCBI taxonomy): domain Bacteria; kingdom Bacillati; phylum Bacillota; class Bacilli; order Caryophanales; family Staphylococcaceae; genus Staphylococcus; species Staphylococcus sp. GW823-FHT05F06. Next base: position 5,144 of record NZ_JBXAHW010000010.1, read on the forward strand.
TCTAGACATAAGTTCACCAACGATAGGGTTAGCTATGACTAAAGCAATAAAATATACGGTAAATACTAATGAAACTAGATTACCGGCATTCAAACTATTTTTTATTGTTGGTAATGCTAATGAAATAATAGATGTTTCTATAGCTGCCATAAACATTATTAGTATGAGTGCCATTACAGTAATGATAGACTTAAGATTCATAAAAAAACTCCCTTTTTATTGGATTTAGCTATTGAAACGTAAAATTGACTTTTTAATATGATGATACTCATACACCTTTTGTTTTCAATAAAAAAGAGTGAGATCAGTACATCTCACCCCTTTATAAAGTCTATAAAGTTAAAATTTCAACGCAATCATGTGTTTATTTGAAGTATAATGATATTTCTAAAAATAATACTTATTTTTCTCTCTAACTTATAATGACAGAATGTTGCAATCACATAAAATAAAAAATGCCTATCATATGTAAGAAAGAAGCAAGAACAATAAATATATGCCAAATCATATGAAAATAAGGTTTATTTTTTTGGGCATAAAACCATGCTCCGATAGTATAAGATAACCCACCAAGAAATATAAAGAAAATAAACCACCATGATGTTCGCATAATAATAATAGGTAAAAATATGATACCTACCCATCCCATCACCAAATAAACAATGAGACTTAATCTATGATTGACTTTAGTTGCTATTGATTTATACAAAATCCCCCATAATGTCGTTCCCCATAATAATATTGTCACGAGCCAACCTAACCAACCGCCGACAACACTTAACAAAACAGGTGTGTATGTTCCTGAAATAGCCACATAAATCATACTATGGTCAATAATCCTTAATATATATTTATGAGACGTATTATTTTGCATTGAATGATAAATGGTTGATGATATGAACATCATAAAAATACTAATCACATAAACTGACACACTAATTGACTCTAATGTGCCACCATTGTTAAAACTATGCACTGCTGCATATGGAAGAATAAATAATGTAAGTAATGCAGCAGCACCATGTGATGCTGCATTACCAATCTCTTCTCCAAATGTTAAAGGAATGATGTCCTTAAAAGTTTCTACCACAGAATCGTTTTTTCGCTTAGATGATTGAGACATCTATTCCACCACCTTTAGTTAAATCAAACCCATTCGTTTTAAATCTTCTGTAGCTGTATGTACACTATCCTTACCTTCTTTATTTTTTAAAGGTGAAAATTCTTCCTCTCTTGGAACTTGTAATGTTACAAAGCTTGTACCGTACCTAAATATATCAAAATAAAATAATTCAAACTTTAATGTAGGTCGTTCAACCACACCAAAATTTTCATCTAATTGCTTTAATTGCTTGATTGCCAAATGATACGGTAATTCTCTATCAACAGCACTGGTAATGAAACCTAGTTTAAAAGCATGGATACCTATATTAGCATTGTTAAATTGATTTGCTATGTCTGTATCTAATTCAGAATACTCCAACACAGTGTCTTTACAATCAACATTTACAAGCCGACCTACACTTTCACTATCTTTAGGTTGAATTGTTTTTGATGTGATGTCTTTACTTTGTGTCACTGTAAAACCGGCAAATAACGGGTCTAAAACTTTAACTAAGACATTATCAATGTTATTTAAGAAGATATATTTGACGTGATCTTGTTGCATCTTATCAAGATATCCTGCTTTCTTAAGAGACTTGAATACACCCCCATTACCATTAGGTGTTTCCATTATATGTCCATCTCTATTTAAAACAAGCTTTCCTTCTTCACTTAAAGCAACAATGTTATCTTGCTTAAAGAAATGAATATGATTGGCATCATAGTTAAAATATTTATGTTGTTTAAAATACTCTATTGTATCTTTATGATTAATGTCACTTGTCATAATATACCAATTAATTGTGTGGCCGGTTTCTTCTTTTAAACGAATCAGTTGACGCGCCTGAAGTTCAAATAAACTCGTACCCTCTATTTCAAAAGAACCTTTAGGCCCTTTATATCCTAAACGCGTACCTTGTCCTCCAGCCATCAATAATACAGCAAATTCACCATTTCGTATTGCCTCATAACCTTTTTGTTCATATGTATGTCGTTCTTCTTCATTGAGTCGCGATTTCACTTCATATTTGACTTCAGATACAGAAGATACATCATCAATAGTTTTTCTATTAACATATAAATCTTGATATAAATCTTGAATTTCTGCAAGATTTAACTGATCTACTTTTTCATCTAAAGCATTCTTTTCATTACTACTCATTAATTTTTCATATTCATACAAATGCTCTTGGTTATACTTTTCCAATTGATTTTTGTCTAACATGATAACGCTCCTTATGTATACGTAATTTTAATTGTTATTTTTCTCATAATAATCTTATTTGATTAACCAATAGTGCATCATAGTATTTAAATATGGTTGAAATAAAGTATATATCGCACCAACACTTAATGCAGTAGCTAGAGATACATCTACTAGTCCCCCAGTTTTAAAATGAATGGGTGATACGATATTAAATGGTAAAGGATATAATAGTTTAACACCTCTTGGGGTTAATATATCAAGTATAACATGCGAAAACATACCAATAACAATTGCAACCATATAATACATCGGAGTTTGTATGAAGTACAGTAAAAAACTAATTCCTATAATAAATAAAAGTGAATGCGTAAATGTTCTATGACCAAATAAAATTCTGACAAAAAAACTAGTAAGCCTAAATCGTCTTCCTATTTTACTTTGTGTATGACATATATCTGGCAATATACTTGAAATGACTGAAAGTACAATCACTGATATAGAAGTAAATATATCTGTATGAAAATATTGTGTGGTTATTGCACCGACTAAAAAGCCACATGATGCGTGTGTTTTACCTGTCATGTTTTGTTCTCCTTTATAAAAATATTTTAGCATATTTCATCCTATAATGCGAACATACTTTCGTACTTATATTTTATTAGTATGACATAATTTTAAAAAGTATCACATAAATACTTGAAAACGATTACACAATCATTTATGATAGGTTTATAAATTAATTAAAGGAAGTGTTTTCAATGGCAATGACAGTTAAGAAAAACGATAATGAAGTTCGTATTCAATGGAGAGTAGCAGATATCAAAATTCCAAATAATGAAATTAAAAATGTTACTCAAGATCAAGATATTCATGCCGTACCAGAAGAGAATGGTAAAGAAATCTCTCGTATTGGTTCTACTTTCGGAAAAACAAATCGCGTATTAATTGATACCGATCAACACTTATATATTATTTACACTCAAAATGATCAAAAAGTATATAATGAGTTAACAAAATAAATTACAGATTTATATTTTTCAACATAACTTTATAATTAGACTGTCGACATAATTCAATACAATGTCGACAGTTTTTTAATGTGATATTTACAAAATTGCAAAGCTAAATGATAAATATTATATTGAAGAAAATAGACTTGGAGGTAATTAGAATGTTCGTTGTTACAAATAGAATCACTGTAAAAAAAGGATATGCAAAACAAATGGCGCCTAATTTTACTAAAGGAGGACCTATTGAATCTTTAAAGGGCTTTGAAGGTATTGAAGTTTGGCAAATTGATAAAGATGATTATAGCGAAGATATGTATGTAAATAGTTGGTGGGAAACTGAAGAAGATTTTAAAAATTGGGTGAATAGTGATGTATTTAAACAAGCACATAAAAATACTGGAAAATCCGAAGATTCACCAGTCATTAAAAGCGAAATTGTTAAATCAAATGTTTTATCTTCTTTGAACAGAAGATAAATTATCTAAAGGGAGTGGGCTAGAATACGTATATGATTTATTGTCTAATTTTTATAATTATAAAAATTAGAACAAGTTTGATATATGAGAATTTTTATTTCAACCATTAGTAATTTATATTACTGTTGTTATGATTTTCTTCCCCCCACTCTCACTAAATTAAAAATGAGTATATCTTTTATCCGATAAATAAATGCGCTAATAAAGCAATTATTGGAAGCGTAATGATAGTACGAATTAAAAAAATCATAAATAATTTACTTATACTAACTGGAATTTTAGAACCAAGAATCACGCCGCCTACTTCAGATAAATACACAAGTTGTGAGATACTCAATGCTCCAATTACAAAACGTGTTACATCATTTTGAACCCCTTCAATAAGAATTGAAGGTAAGAACATATCGGCAAACCCAATTAAAATTGTTTGTGATGCTTCATGTGCTTCTGGAATTTGTAACAATTCTAGTACTGGAACAAATGGTTTTCCTATAATTTCAAAAACAGGCGTGTAGTTAGCAATAATGGTAGCTATTGTTCCTATACTCATAACAACTGGTAAAATTACAAACCACATATCTACAACTGTTTTAAAACCTGAAATTAAAAATTCTTTAAACCCTGGCGATTTAATTCCAACTTCAGTTGCTAAATCAAAACCATATTTTAATGCTGTTTTGCCTTCTGGTAGCTGTTCATTACGAGCCTCTTCACTTACTTCTTTAGCATATTCGTCAGGAATATTTTTAAGTGGCCAAATTCTTGGCATAATCATTGCTGCAATTAAGCATGAAATGACAACTGTTAAATAAAAATAGAAAAATTGATCTTGCATTCTAATTGTTTCGGCAATGACAATAGCGAACGTAATAGATACAACACTAAAGGTTGTGGATATTACTGTTGCTTCTCTTCTAGAGTAATATCCTTCACCATATTGTCTACTAGTAATTAAAACACCAACTGTACCATCACCTATAAATGAAGCTAGATTATCAACTGTCGATCTACCAGGTAAAGTAAACAAAGGTCGCATGATAGGTCTAAAGATGGGTCCAAGTAATTCTAATAGACCATACTCCATTAATAAAGGTAAAAAGATTGCAGCAAATAAAAATACTGCTACAAGAGTAGGTAATAAACTTGAAAATACTAATCCACCTGTATCTTCAGATTTAATCATTTCAGGTCCAATATTTAAAAATGTTAACCAAGAAAAGAAGACAGCTAATACTCTCAAAACAAGCCATCCTATTTTAACGTTGAAAGCACTGCTCATTAAACCTTGAGGATTTAATTTATTTTTATAAATTGTAGAGCATAATATTGTTAAAATACCTGATACAGTTATGATGGTTACAATTAAAATTGGCATAATACCACCAAGCCAATCTTTTAATAAACCAGCTAAAAAAGCTATAGGAAGTGTCGTTTGCTGCTTTCCATCTTGAACGACTGGTATAGGAACTAAAAATAATATAATCCCTAACAATGACATAGTGATAAATTTAATTCTACCTCTTACTATGTCAACTTTTTTAAATCCATTCATATATATTCAATCCATTTCTATCTTTTTATATCCATATGTAATTTAAAGTATATCACATTATATATATGCATTATTTTGAATAATTACGTAAAGAACACTATACGCTATTTATTAACTTTTAGCAAATCCATTTTAACTCTTTTTCATTTAAGCAGTTCTATTCGTATATGATTTATTTTTTTATTTTTTAATGGGCCATCAAAATGATATTGTGACATCAATAAGAGCCTGTACATTAATTTGTAATGTATCAGGCTCTATAACTAAAAAATACGATATTGAAACTATCAAATTTACTACATCTTACGTAATAAAAATAAGAAATAAGGTGCGCCTATAATTGCTATTACAACACCTACAGGAATATCAAGAGGAGGTTGTATACCTCTTGCTAAACCATCACCAAAAGTTAATAATATTGCTCCTACCAAACCTGACATGATTATAACATGTATATTTTTATGGCCGACAAGTTGACGTGCAATATGAGGTGCTATAAGACCTAAAAAACTAATACCCCCTACTACCGCAATGGAAGCACCTGCTAACATTACTGCTAATACAAGTAAAATCATTTTTAAGATTTTTACACGTGCTCCTAGTGCAATGGCTACATGATCACCTAAATTTAAAATATCAAGTTGATACCCTAATAACAATACTATAGGTACAGTGATAATAAACCATGGTAATAAACTATAAAAATTGACTATATTATGACCGTATAAACTACCAGTCAACCATAATAACGCATTATTTGCATCAAGAGGATTACGTATAAGCAAGAATTGGACAATGGCCGTACAAATTGCACCTATCGCTAAACCTATCAATGCTAATTTTGATCCCTTTACATCAAATTTTGAAATAAGAACTGAAAGAATAATACTTATTGTCAAAGCACCGATAAATGAACCTAAAGGAAGAACAAATAGAGGTGCTGATGGAAATATCATTATGATCATTACTGCTGCTAAACTTGCCCCTTTTGTTATTCCAATAACATCAGGTGAAGCAAGTGGATTTCTTATAACCCCTTGTATCACCGAGCCAGAAATAGCTAAACTACTGCCTATAAGTAATCCTAAAAGTGTTCTAGGAATTCGATATTCATTTAAAATAAAGTCATTGTGTAAAAAGAAGCCTGTAACTGCATGAATAGGATTAATCATTACTGATCCTATACATAGACTAAAGATTGTACTAAAAATTAATAACAGTAAGACAATGGTATAGCGCATCTTCAGGTTTTGTTTAATCATATGCGATTCACCCCTCTAACAGTTATGAATAAGAAGTAAAAAGCACCAACAAATGATGTAACAATACCTACTGGCGATTCGAATGGATAAGTAATTAAGCGACACAATACATCAGAAATAAGTAATAAAGTAGCGCCGAATATAAATGTTAAAGGTATCATCAATACATAATTTTTATTTATATATCTTTTCACTATGTGTGGAACTATCAAACCTACAAATCCTATAGGCCCAGCAATAGAAACAGAAACACCAGCAAGAACAACGACCAATATTCCAACAATCATTCTGACGATTTCTGTTCTTTGTCCTAATCCTCTGGCAATATCATCACCTAACTCTAATATAGTTAATTGTCTTCCCATAAATATGGTCACAAAAATAGCAAGGAGTAAAAATGGTAAGATAAATATAATCTGTTGCCATTTTATACCGGCTAATGAACCAACTAACCAGAACATCACTGTATCATTAGAATCTTCATTTAGAATAATTATACCTTGAGTCATACTACTAAAGAACAGATGAATAGCCATACCTGCAAGTGCTAATTTAATCGGTGTAATCGACTTAGTAGAGCCAGACAATGTATAAACAGTAAAACCTCCTAAGAAGGCACCAATTATCGCTAAAATTGTAGAGTAAGAGCCTAGCGATGGTATAAGTACAGTTATAAGTACAATAACGAAGGAAGCACCTGCATTCACACCAAAAATCTGTGGTGAAGCCAAAGGATTTTTGGTAATTGCTTGCATCAATAAACCTGCAATTGCTAAAGCGCCACCAATAATTAAACCAGCTAGCATTCTTGGCATACGTACATTGTGTATTAAGAAAGTTGCCTTTGTATTCGTGTGTCCAGTTACATAACTTAAAATATCATTAAATTGTATTTTTGAAGAACCAATCGCTAAATTCAAATATACTGAAATAAAAAGAAGGCACACACCCACAATAAAAGTGAGTGTAGTGCGCTTTTTCTTTTTTTGTTCAATAGCGGATTGACTATCTTTATTCACCATAGTCATTGTTTTCCACCTTACTTATTATCTTTTTTACTATCTTTCTTAGATAATTCAACAAGTTCTTTTGCCATTTCTTCTGAAGAAATTAAACCACGTGATCTTGCCCATAAGTCACGGTCTAAAATATCAACACGTTGATTTTTTACAGCATTTAATTTCTTCCATACAGGATCTTTTTCTAGTTCTTTTAGTGAAGGTTCGTTAGAACTTGCTTTGTTTGTCATTATGAACATACGCTCAGGATTCACTTGAGATAAAGTTTCAGTGTTCATTTGTAAGTAAGGTCCTTTAAGATACTTACTTAAACCTTTAGTAACATCATCACTTAATGCTTCTTTAAAACCTAGTTGACTTAGGAATTGACCAACATAAGAGTTGCTTGGATGAGCAAGCAAACCTGATTTAGCAGCTACTGCAGGCAATACCTTTTGATTTTTATCCATAGTTATTTCTTTTTTATATTCTTCAATTTTCTTATCGTGTTCTTCTAAGCGTTTTTTACCTTCTTCTTCTTTACCTAAAGCTTTTGAAATTGTTTTAAAAGCATCAATATTTTCATTATAATCTCCATCGAAACTTTTCAGTTCAATCGTAGGAGCAATTTTATTTAAGTCTTTATAAATACCTTTGTGTCTATTATTATCAGCAATAATTAAATCTGGTTTAAGTTTACTGATTTCTTCTAAGTTAGGTTGCTTACGTGTTCCTACAGAAGTGTATTTTCCAATTTTATCTCTTAATGGTTTAATAATACGATTTTTTTTGTTATCATCCGCTATCCCAACAGGTTTAACATCTAAAGCAACTAACGCATCAACAAATGAATACTCAAGAACAACAACACGTTTAGGGTGTTTAGGTACTTTCGTAGTACCTTCTTCGTGCTTGATTTCAACTCCATCTTTTGATGACTCTTTACTTGAGTTACTTGAACTATTATTTCCACATGCTGCAGTTGCAATTAAAACAAACAATAAGCCAATTACACTTAAAATTTTTAAACCTCTCACTGATTCCACTCCTTAATATGTATATGCTTACATTATTAGTTTATTGATAACGATTCTCAATGTCAATAACTTATTTTATTATTTTCATAATTAATCCAACTCTGAACAAATGATGTTTACAAAAAATGCTGGTTTTTAATAAGTAAAACCTATCAAATTTAATTTGAGACGGTGCGTTGAGTTAAAGGTAAATAAGAACTATTAGCACTGGGAATATATAGGCATATCGAAGTTCTGAACAAGGGATTCTATTTTTGAATCACTACTATATAACTTAGTTAAATTTTTCATATACATGCTCTGAGACAGTGCTTCATAATTCAAGCTAAATTGAAGTTTATCACCGATTTGATAATGATCTTGGTTATTTAAATCAATCATCAAATGATCACTTGATGCACCTAATATTCTTATATCATTCCCAAGAGGTTTTATCCCCTCAATAAACGTATCTAAATAACCGATATCTACTATAGCTTGTAAATAAGATTGATTATTTTTTTGATATAGACGTGGTTTTATCTCTATAATTTCTGCTTCTAATACTATCGCATTTTGATATAAGCTATTAATTGAATGATTTGTCGTCGTATCTATACCCCTTAATAATGCCTCCCCTATACGAAGATCATTGATTTTATCTAAATGATTGTACAGTGTTTGAGGTAACATACTCGAATTTCCACCTGAAATAATTCTAAACTTAAAATGAGTTTCGTTTTCTACATTATGTATGAATTTGTTTATCATACGAACATCTTTTTCATTGGGTGCTTCTGATTTAAAGCACATAAAATTAAATGCCAAGCCAACAAGTTGTATGTGAGATAATCTAAGTACTTCTTGAACATAACGCACCACATCATAGGTCAAGACCCCTTCTCTACCATCTTTCCAGTCAACCATTAGCATGATTTGATGTTTAATATCAAGTGATTTTGCTAACGTATTAAGTTTTTTGATTGTGGTTAATTCAGTTTGGATACTCATTTCTACTCTTGAAATCATCTTTTCCAAATCTGCTTCAACAGTAGGTCGTAACAATGTAAATGTAATATCTAAATCTTTGAGTTGTTCAATGTTATCTAGTCTTGATTCAGCAAAATGAGTAATTCCTAAAGACTTAATACTTGATACAATACGTTTATCCCCTGCGACACATTTAATTACTGGTGTAAAATGGATATGTCTACGTTCTAATAACGATTGAAGTACTTTGGCATTATATTTAATTTTAGATAAATTGACACGAACATTCGCCATGCACTACACCTCTTTTTTTATTGGATTATCTAACTTGGTATTTAAATATTTTTTCACTTTATTTTCCATTCTCATACTTAATAAAGCTTTGACTGTGATAGTTGACCCAAACAATATTTTTTTCAATTTTTCAGCATGTGGCTTGTCATTATCGATTGCCATTTCGATTTCTTCACGCACAATTTCAAATAATTCTTCTTCTATTACTTCATCATACTGATTAAAATGATGAATCAATTCTGCTAGTTGATTTTGAATAACTGCATGTTGAAATTTAGCAATAACCTCTTCAATAGTATCTGCAATAAGACTTTCATTTGTAACATCTATTTGAGGAACTTTCTGTTTAAGTGTATTTAAATCTATACGAGAACCACCTAAATCACGTACAATGAATTTCATTTTATAATTAGGTCCAAGATTAACAATCGTATTTTGCATATGTGCTTCAAGTGCTATGCCATAATTTTGAATATACGCAATAAGCGGTGTAACTAAGGTTTGTGTATAAATTGCTATAAAATGCTTAATATGATCAAGTGTGATTTCATTTTCTATCCATTTTAAATAACTATCTACAACTGCCTGATTATCAATTGGATTAGGATTAACTAAACTAGCTGTTACAACTGTACAACCATAATCATATATCGTAGGTTTTTGACGTATGATAAGCGCTAATTGTTTTGATAAATCAGATGCCGTGTGAGCATAAGCTCCATAAGGTTCCATCGCGACTTGAAGTTCTGGAAATTCCTGAAGCAATCCTTGTAATGCATGGCTTAACTTAGGACCATCTACAGTCGTAACTGATGAAACTGTTCTAACAGCACTTGTAGCTTGAACATTTACTGGCAATTTCACATGATATGGTGTATGAATTAAATCCATTGTTCTAAATGATAAAGTAGCTTTGGACTCAACAGTAAATGGTGTAGGTAGTAAGATTTTCTTGGCTATCCATTCTTCAAATTGTTCGCCGATAGTATGATCATACTGCCAAGGATGTATCAACATCACTCTGTAATCGTTAAGATTTAATCGAAGTGGCTCGAGGTAGCATTTTAAACGATCTCGATATTCAGGAATAACTTGATTTAGAATAAAATTTTGATCATCATTTATTGCTGTTGTTACTACATGATTTTTTTCAATAAGCATAATATTTAATGGAATAACTTTTTCAAATTCTGGTGCATAAAGTTTCAATTCATTAGTACTGAGAGGCAATTTAGTTTTTGTTAAAGGATGTGTTGGATGCCCTTCTATCACAAGACTTTCCGAGTAACTTAAATCATCTGTAATACCACTATCTTGTAAATGTTGCAGCCAAGCAATAAAATTTATAGAATCGGGTAATTTACTAAATTTCATACTCTGATGAATGAGTGTTTGTCTATTATAAAAATGTTTGTACGTTTCATACAAACTATCCCTACTATGTATTAATTCATCGTATAATCGTTTTGAAATGTTGATATGAAATATTTCCGTTAGTATTTGAAGAAGTTCTTCTAAACTTTCAATTGATTGAGACAATTTTTTATTTTTTAATACTATGTCACCAGTAAAAACGTATCTTTTTAAGGCACTTTTTCGCGCTACTTTTAACGATAAAAGGTGATTATTGAGAAAAAATTCAACTTTACACGTACCTTCTTTAATACGCATACCTTCAGAAACAATATGTTCCTTAATCATTGCGTTAATCGTTCGATATTGGATGTTTTTGTCAGCTAAAAGCCATTCCTTATGATTCATTATTGCTCTCCTCCATATTCGAAATACGTTGTATGATATAAAAAATGAGTGAAATACTGATAGTGCTAATTCCCATAATAGTAAATGTAGTTAAAATACCGAACATATCCGCGAAAAAGCTCATTATTAAACTACCTAACGGAATCATACCTCGATCCATCATTATAATACTTAATACTTTCCCTCTATCACAGTCCTTTACACTATGTTGAAAATAAACTCTATTAGTTGTTCTAGCCCATTGACTAAACAAGCCTATTAACGTAATACAGATAAACATAACTACTAAATGATGTATGATAATACCTAGTAAAGCTATACCAAATAATATTGAACTGAGATAATACATTTTTACTGTACTCAAGTGTTTTAAAATTGATGGTAAGACTATTGTTGCAACTATTCCTCCAATCGCACAAAAAGTCATAGCTATACCAAACACTTGCGATTGACCAGGAAAAATATGGTTTGTTAATACTGGTAAAACTGTAGTGTAAGAAAAGCCTGTTGCCATAATAATTATAGACGTAATGAATATCTGACTACCTTCTAAATTACTTTTAAAATAATTTAGTACAACTTTAAGTGGTAGTGCTTTTCCTTCTTTTTGACTTAATATGACTTCAAAATGAATAGGTATACATAAAACTGCTGCGATAAAATAGCACACTGCTTGAGCTAAAAATGTAGTGGGTGTATGGTATACAGCTATTAATCCACCTGCTATTGCTGGTCCTATTGATCGGCATATATTAATAATGAACGAATGAAAAGAAACTGCTTGAGTTGTAGAAATTTTACTAGATAAATCAGGTAAAACTGCTTGTCTCACTGGAGTTTCTACAGCACTTAGTATGCCCCTAAATGTTGCATATAAAAGAATGATGAAAATCGGTATACTTTTAAGACTATAAGTAAGTAAACACAATAATGCTGTAATTATGAATGATGAAGTAATAGTGATGCGTAACAGAAGCCCTTTGTCATATTTATCAGCTATGGATCCTGCCCAAACACTTAATAGTAAAATAGGTATAAGACGACAGAAATTAACTAAACCCAAATATACAGCATTATGATATGTTGTGAGTACGAACCAATTTAAACCCACTTGACCAATCCAATTTCCTAAAAATAACAGAAAAGAACTGGAAAAGAAATATTTTGCCATCAAATTCCACCTGTCTTTTTCATTGATAATAATTATCATTATCATTAATATGGATTATACAAATGTTATTTATTTTTGTAAAATATTTTTTAGAGGTGAATTATGAATTTCAATCAATTTATAAATAAACAAAATATAATAATGACTGAAGATGAACATAATGTATATGACTTTCTTAAACATCATGATCCTAATTGGTCTTCTAATTATATTGATCATTTATTAGATGGACGTGATAAAGTAAGTCAACGTTTAATTACATCTTTACATAGGGAGAATTTAGTAAAAAGTCGCGATCATAGTCGTATACTTAATCGACATCAGTTTGCTGGATACGGAGTTAATGTGATTGCCATTTTAGAAATCTATTTTCCAATATCTAATATTTATTTGTATGCACCAATAACTGGAATGCATGCATTCGATCGCATTGATGTTGAAGGACCTTTTTATTTTAAGAATCTAAGTAAAGAAGATGATTTTGAACGTGTACTACATCCTAATCAAATATTAGATTGGATATTAATTGAAGATGAAAACTTAAATAACGAGGCTAGCGTACAATTTAGAAATGATTTAAATAATAGTGCAGCTAATATGACTTTTGCTTTAAGTTTCCAGCACTATACGATGCGTAATGAAAGAGCGCCATTATATAACCTTATTAAAAATGCAAATGATAGTTACTTGCGTTCCGAACAATCTGTCATCGAAGGTCATCCCCTTCATCCTGGTGCTAAGTTAAGAAAAGGAATGAATGCTGAGGAAAACTTTATGTATTCATCAGAATTTGGTAATGTTATTCATCTAAAAGCCGTGTTTATTCATAAAAGTATAAGTCGTATTCAATCATTGAATGTAGATTACAATGTTGCCGTAAAGCAAATGTTTCCCGACTTAATTAAAACCTTAGAAAAAGAATTTGGCGAAGATTTTAATTTACAAAATTATCATTTAATGATGGTTCACCCTTGGCAAATAAAACATATTTTACAAAGTGATTATCGGGATGAACTAAATGAAAAGTTAATATTGATAAGTAATCATTCGGTACCATACTATGCCGGTCTATCATTTAGAACGTTAGTACCTAAACAACCTGATTTATCCCCGCACATCAAGTTATCGACGAATGTACATATAACCGGTGAGATTCGAACATTGTCTGAACAGACGACATATAATGGACCATTAGTGACGCAAATTTTAAGAGAGATTATGTCAAAAGATGAAGATTTTTCACATTATCAATCTACTTATATCGATGAAAATGCAGGGATACACTTTTATAATCGAAACGACAATGAGGCAATTCAAACAGATCGAAGTGAACAATTAGGGACTTTGTTTAGAAATAATTTATATCAATTTATATCTAATGAAACAGTGCCAGTAATTCCATCAAGTTTGGTTGCGACCTATCCCTATAATACTGAAGCACCAATCTGTACGTTAATCAAAACGTATCAAAATACGCATCAATATAAAAATTATGAAGAAGCAGCGAAACAATGGATTAAAGACTATAGCAAAGCTCTTCTTGGCTTAGTTATCCCTCTTTATTCAAAATATGGAATTTCGCTAGAGGCACATTTACAAAATTCAGTGGCAACTTTTAATAAAGATGGCTCACTAAATATGATTTATATCAGGGACTTTGAAGGATTACGTATTGATAATGAACAATTGAATAATGCTGGATTTACCACTAGACATTTCCATGAAAAATCTAGAATCCTTACAAATTCTAAAACATCAGTATTTAATAAAATGTTCTATTCAACAGTTCAAAATCATTTAGGTGAACTCGTTATTACAATAGCTAAATATTCTAATAGTAAAGTCCTTGAACAAGAAATATGGCAAATTATTTCACAAACAGTAGAAGACATTTTTAATCACATGACTCACATTTCAAAACAACATCTCAACAACATCAAGCGCACTATTTTCGCATCCGAAATCGATTATAAGTGTGTCACAACAATGCGTTTAGAGGATCAAGCACATGAATATACGTATATTAAAGTGAATAATCCACTTCATAGAAAGAATGATTTATAAAATCAAAAAGCACTTGAGCGTCATGCTCAAGTGCTTTTTTGGTATACATCAAGAGATTGATTATTTTAAACCTTCTCTTTCATTGTTTTCTTTGTTATCTTTTTCATTTTTTTGTTGCCATTCTTTTTTTGTCATTACGTCGTCAACTTGCATGTTAACTTCAACAACTTCTAAACCAGTAATATATTTTACTTGTTCTTTAACTAAGTCTGTCACTTTACGGAAAATTTTAGGTGCAGATTCACCATATTCTAAAATAACTTTTAAATCTACAGCAGCTTGTTTTTCTCCAACTTCTACAGATACGCCTGTAGTTACATTGTTACCGTTTGAGAAAGCGTTAGTAAAGCTATCTGTGAAGCCACCTTTCATGTCTAAAATTCCTTTAACTTCACGTGCTGCAATACCTGCAATTTTTTCAACTACTTCATCTGAGAAAGTTAATTTGTTTTCAAATTGAGGTTGATTATTTTGAGCTTGTTGTTGCTCTTTTCTTTCTTGTTCATTAACACCTGTTTGATTATCATATGCTTGTTTAGCTTTATTGTTATCTACTGCCATAATACATTCTCCTTTATTTTTAAATTAGTTTTATTCATAAATTAATTGATTAGAAACTTCTTAATATCTGAGTCTAACTCCATCTATTTAGGAAGTTTAAGAAATCTTGTGTACGGTCTTTAATATACCCGATACCGATTCCTATTAAACATAACACTATAATTAAAATTGTCTTCCAGAATCCGAGAGTTAGGAATAATATAGCTATAATTAAAAATGCTAAAAATCCAATAATACGCCATTTAAACGATTTTAAAATATTTATAAATTGTTGAGTAGCGTCTTGTCCGTTTTGATTGTTATTATCAGCCATGGTATCCCTCCCTTACAATACACGTGGACCAGATGTTTTCTGATCACGTACGTTAACTTCTAATTTTCTAACAGGAATTTCAGTAAAGTGTTCAACATTACTTTTGATATCAGCACGGATACTCTCTGTTAAACTCTTAACTTGAACATGGTTTGGTACGAAGAAATCTGCTTTGATGTCAATAAATGATTTATTCTTTTTGTTATAAAGCTTACTTACAACATTTGGTTGTCTAACTTGATCATATTTAGCGATTGTATCGTAAATTGTTTTTTCAACAGCTTTACGTGATACGTAAATATGTCCATCATCAAAGTTTTTATAAAGTCCAGGTTTGCGATGCGTAGGTTTAAAAATACTAAGTACTAATATAAGTCCGATTAATATAAGTAATCCTGCAAGCCCAATCAATAGTGGTTGGAACCAATTAAATTGTAAGAAGTAGTCTTGATAACTTTGAATGCGACTATCATCTATATACATAAATAATAGGAAGCCAACTATAGCCACAATGAGTAAGCCGAGAATAAAATTCTTAAGTCTTTTCACCTCGCACGTCACCTCCTTAGCAAAAGTTAATTTTAGATTATACATCAATTAGGTACCCTATAAATATTTTTTAAAACATTAATAATTCAAATTGATATCTTAATTAAAATATATTTAAAGAAGTACAGCTTACAGTCATTATTCCCTATTTTTTTAATTGAAAACCAGAATTAAGCAAATTAATTTTAATTTCATTATAGAGCTTTAAATTTTAATATATGTTTTTTCTTGTCTGGTGTTATATATGTCTGATAACGTCTAGGTTGTTCTTTTATTGGATATTTGTATTAGAATCGAATAATTGAAATAACCATTCATGAAAATGGTAATACAGTCACTATAAGCTATATTGTAATGACTTTATGTTGACTGCGTATAAGAATAAAATATTACACTAACTTATATAAAATGATATTAATCACCAGGCAGGAACTAAACATATTTAAACACGATTGATACAAATAGTAGACTTAAGTAAGAATATCATCATTCAAATAAAGTAAAAGTGGTTAAATTAAAATTCATGGTTATAATCTACTAATACATTACATCAAAAGATTAAATATACATGTTCTATCACACTCTGTTTGAAATGATTAATAATTTCAAATGACAAATATAAAAGCCTGGAACATCAATTGATCCAGGCTTTTATAGTGTATTAATAATTAATCACTGAGTTAAAATAAACGCTTGTCTCGTATGGATTACGTTTCATATTAAATCTTCAAACTGAATTAGGATATTAAATGTTATCACCTTTTCATGCATATACTAAGATTTTTATGACGTTTTTTACTTAAGATTGATAACAAGCTTACCAATCATAGAATGAGACTCTAAAATTTGATGCGCTTCATAAAGGCTATCTACATCTAATCCGTTGATAACTTTCGTGGTAGTTGGTTGATAATATCCCTGTTCAACCTTTTCTGTTATATCCTTAAGATATTCATGATGTTTGATTACATCATCTGTATGGTGTAATGGTCTTGAAAACATAAATTCATGCGTAAATGTTACACTTTTAGATTTCAATAAATTTAAATCTTGTTGCGAATTAAATGCGACAATTGTCGCAATATGTCCTCTAGGTTTAACTAAGTTAACCATCATTTCATAATACATATCTGTATCGAATGTACAAAAGATATAGTCAACACCCTCAATATGATTATCTTTAAATTGTTGACTTAAATCTTTCTTATGATTCAGTACAACATCAGCACCCATATTAACAGACCACTTTATAGTATCCTCTCTCGAAGCAGTTGTAATAACCTTCAACCCATAAAATTTCGCTATCTGTGTTGCAATACTACCTACACCACCTGCTCCATTAATTATTAACAATGATTTACCTTTATTTTCAGATGGTTCTTTTGAAATTCCAAAAACATCGAAAAGCGTTTCATAAGCTGTTAGCCCAGTTAAAGGTAGGCTAGCTGCTTGTTCACTTTTCAAATTTGTAGGTGCTTTAGCTACTAAATACTCCTCTATTAATTGGTATTCTTCATTCGAACCATTTTGGTTAGGAGAACCTGAATAAAAAACGACGTCCCCTTCTTGAAACATTGACACTTGATCTCCTATCTTTTCAATCACACCAACAGCATCAAAGCCAAGTACACGTGGCGCTTTGTCAACTGGTATTGTACGCTGTTTTGTATCAACAGGATTCACACTAATACTTTGAACCTTGACTAATAATTCATGGCCGGATGGATGAGGTATATCAAAGTTAAATTCCTCAAAACAATTTCCTTCATCTAATTGGAATGAAGATTTAAATCCTATCGCTTTCATAGTGCCACCTCTTTAAAATTATTTAATTTTATTATATCACTTCAATTTACTACTTATGGTGTAAACGTTTTATCGTCAAGTAAATTAATGCTTTGCTTTTATTCACTTGCCACTTTAATAACTTGTTTACCAAAATTATCACCAGTTAGCAGATTTCTAAAGGCTTGCGGCACTTTATCAAAACCATCTTCTACTGAAACTTGTGTTTTAATTTTATTCTCTTGAACCCATTGAGCTAATTGTTTGCTCGCTTCTTTAAAACCATCAGCGAATTCTGCTACTATGAAACCTCTCATCATTGCTTGATTTTTAATCAATGTTTGCTGAATGCGTGGTCCAATATCTTTTTCTGGATGATTATAGGATGAAATCGCACCACAAACAGGAATTCTTGCATGTGTATTGAGATGTTTGAAGACTTCATCGCCAATATATCCACCTACATTTTCGAAGTAGACATCTATACCGTTAGGCACCGCTTCTTTTAACGCTTCAGGGAAATTATCTTTTTTGTAATCGATACCAGCATCAAAACGAAGTTCATTTTTTAGATAGTTCACTTTTTTATCTCCACCAGCTATACCAACGACTCTGCAACCTTTAAGCTTCGCAATTTGGCCCACAACTGAACCAACTGCACCTGAAGCTGCTGAAATAACTACTGTTTCACCTTCTTTAGGTTGTCCAATATCAAGTAATCCATGATAAGCAGTCTGACCAGGCATCCCCAACACACTAAGATAAAGATGTAATGGTACGTCAGAAGTAGGTACTTTGTTAACATACTCACTATTTACTGTATTTATTTTTCTCCAAGGTAGCATACCCACTACTATATCACCTTCATCAAAATTACTATCCTTGGATTTCAAAACTTTAGATACCGTATGTCCATTGAACGGTTCCCCTTGTTTGAACGGATCTACATAAGAATCAGCATTTGTCATACGTCCTCTCATATATGGATCAACCGATATATATAATGTTTTCAATTGCAATTCATTTTCTGAAGGTTCAATAACATCTATATCTTCATATTTAAATGTATCGTCTTGTGGCATTCCGTCTGGTACTTTATTAAATACTATTTGTTTATTATTCATATAATCATCATCCTTATAATAGTAGTTTATGCTATTGTGTTACCCTAAACAATTCAATCGCAATCATTATATATCATTTGTATAATAGTATTTATAATATCGTGAATATAAATGAAGAGGAGATGTGTGTTCATGAGATTAAGTTTACTTGATTATGTCCCGTTGTTCGAAGGGCGTACCCCAAATGACGCCCTAAAGCATAGTATTAAATTAGCCCAATACGCTGAGAAACTTGGGTACTTACGATACTGGGTTGCAGAACATCATCAAGTTTATTCTGTCGTTTCGAGTGCACCTGAAATAATAATGATGTCGATTTTAGAACACACACAACACATCAGAGTTGGTAGTGGAGGTGTGATGTTACCACATTATAGTCCTTATAAAGTAGCTGAGCAATTTAAAATTATGGAAGCAAGACACCCCCACCGTATCGATATGGCTATTGGACGTTCGCCAAGCTTTAAAAATGTTAATGAAGCATTAAATGAAAACAAAAATGAAAAATTACCATTCAATACTCAGATTACTGACTTGCTTAAATACTTCAATAACGATACATCTCAAGACCATCGTTTTAAATCATTATTAGCTACACCTATGGTTACTTCATTTCCTCAGCTATATATTTTAGGTATGAGTATTAGAAGCGCAAAATTAGCTGCTCAGCGCGGACTACCTTTTGTTATTGCACGAATGGGACAATCTGAGACAGACCTTCATGAAGCTATAAGCACTTATCGAAAATATTTCAAAGCTTATCATGGTGAAATTAATAATGCGAAACCATATGTTATTTTAGCAACTTTTGTGGTAACAGCTTCTAATTTATCTAGAGTTAAACAATTGCTACATGCGCTTCAACTTTGGTTGATGCGTATTAACTATTTAAATCAACCTAAGAGTTATCCATCGATTGAAACAGCACAGAACAAGCATTATAGTCAACGAGAATTAGAAAAGCTTGAAAAGATGAAATCGAAAATCATATACGGAATGCCAAATGATGTTGCGGAACAACTTACCTTACTTCATCAACAATTTAAAGTGGATGAAATCCTCATCTTACCTCATGTATTTGGTGAAGACGCTAGAATGGAATTAATTGAGTTAATTGCGAATGAATTGATTCCATCTTGTTCACGCGATGAATTTTAGACTATTACTAAAAGACGCACGATTGATTCACTTGAAAGTCAAGTTATCATTCAATCGTGCGTTTTGTTTACTACTTTTAAGTTTCCCATAAGAATTGTATGATTTCATTTGCAACATCTTTATTCTCATGTAATTGACTATGTTGTGCCTTTGCACCTTTAAATTTCATTTCTTGATAAGACTTAGCGCTACCTCTTAGTAAATATTGAAGCGATTGAGAAGAGCTATTTGACACACGTCCATCTGAATGTGAGCCATCTTCTAAATCTCCGTAGATATTTAAAACTTCTATTTCCTTACCACTATAAATCTTATGCAGTGATAACAATTGCCGATATGCGGCATTCATTCTACTTGGTTTCCCCTGTTTATCAACGATAATTTCATTCACGTTCTCATTCATATTCAAAATCCCGTTATAAACTCCCGCTATATTAACTTCCTTTTTAAGTTGTGGCAAATGTCGATCGTCCCCATAATTTTTCATGTAAAAAGCAAATGACATGTTCCCCATTGAATGTCCTACAAAATTAAATTGTTGAATTCCAAATTGACTTTTTAGTTGTGATAGAACTTCTTTAA
Source organism: Staphylococcus sp. GW823-FHT05F06 (assembly GCF_058795495.1). Taxonomy (NCBI): domain Bacteria; kingdom Bacillati; phylum Bacillota; class Bacilli; order Caryophanales; family Staphylococcaceae; genus Staphylococcus; species Staphylococcus sp. GW823-FHT05F06. The sequence goes on from NZ_JBXAHW010000010.1 coordinate 26,121, forward strand.
TCCAATAAGCATTTTCTTTAAAATTTCCATTTTTATTATCTTTAAATTCTACTTTGACAATAGGGTTTGCTGCATCTTCACTTAATTTTTTATCAAAATATACTTTTCCTTCACTACTCACTCTAGCGGTTATCACCTCATTGGTTACATTTTTATTTAACGCTTGTTTGACCATAAACGTTTCTGAGCGTTCGCTACCACCATAACCATGTAAAAAAGTGTTGCTGTTGTTTTTATTTTATTATTAGAATAGTGAGTCGAAATGTATGATTGGGATTGAGTTTTGTTATAAATAATAACCAAAACTAATACTGTTGTAGAAAAGATTGTAAATAATAGAATTGTGAATTTTGACTTCATCATTACCCCTCTTCATGTTTATTTATTAATTATACTATTATTAGTAATAAATTATTTGATTTATGGGATTACTTTAAAATAATCTTGGTTCGATAAGATATATCACAATTAGACATAACTTCATTTTAAACTACTTTACTTGAAAATGAATATACGTATTAAAAAAACGATTATTTCCAAATCATTTTCATTGGAAATAATCGTTTTTGTTTTAAATACTTTAATAAGTGCGCTTAGTTAGATGCCTTATTTACTAGTTAATATTTAGCTTTTATTTAATTTCTTTACTTTCTGCAAGTTCTTTGTACCAATATGCACTTTTCTTAGGGAATCTTTCCTGTGTTTCAAAATCAACGTAGAATAAACCGTATCTTTTTTCATAACCATTTGACCATGAAAATACATCCATAAGAGACCATAAGAAGTATCCCTTAACATTGGCACCATCTGCAATCGCATCTGCTATCACACTTAGATGCTGTTTAATATAGTCAATTCGTGCATCGTCATGTACTGTTTTTTCTTTTTCGTCGAATACATCTTTATATCCTAATCCATTTTCAGTAATATAAATCTTATGATAATTCGGATAATCTTTTACTACACGCATAATTTGGTCATATAAACCTTGTGGATAAATCATCCAATCCCAATCGGTTCTAGGAACATCAACATCAAATTCACGTTGTCCTACACCTTTAAGTTGATACTTAGATCCACCTTTATCACCAGTGGCATTATGTGTTATTTCAGATTCGCCTTCAAAACCACGCATCCAGTCACTCATATAATAATTAATACCTAAGAAATCGTTTAAATCCTTAGCTTCATCTAAAATTTTGTAGTCTTCATCAGAAATCTCTAATTGACCACCATTCACAGATAAGATGTGTTGTACTCCTTCCATCGTTTCACGTGAGTACTTACCAAGGTATGTTGCATCTAAAATAAATTTATTATGAATAATGTCTTCAAGTTCGGCTGCTCTCACATCTTCAGGATTAGATGGATCATATGGATATTTTGTAGGTAATGCATGGACAACACCTATTTCTCCCTTATAATTTTCATCTTTAAAAAGTTTAACAGCACGTGCGTGTGCAACCATCATATTATGATGAGATTGGAATACTTTTTCAAAGTCATATTTGATACCTGGAGGGAATTTACCAACTAAATATTGACCATCACCAATCGGCCCAATTTCATTGAATGTTGTCCAATACTTAACTTCTGGAAATTCTTTAAAACAAAATTCAGCATAATCTACAAAATAGTCTATTGTTTTACGATTTAAGAAATCTCCATCTTTGTGAAGTACCTCTGGTGTGTCAAAGTGATGTAATGTTACAAAAGGTTCAACATGACGTTTATGACATTCTTTGAAAAGATTATGATAATACTCGACACCTTTTTGATTCACTTCACCGTAACCTTTAGGAAAAATACGAGACCAAGCAATTGAGATACGTATACCATTTACACCAAAGCGTTCACTTAATTCCAAGTCAACAGGATATCTGTTATAAAAATCACTTGCTGGTTCAGCTGTGTACCAATAATTCTCCTCTAAATACGTGTCCCAAGCGACACGCCCTTTACCATCAGTCTGAGTAGCTCCTTCTGCTTGATAAGCAGCGGTTGCTCCACCAAAAATAAAGTCATCAGGTAATTTCTTAGTCATATATAAAACTCCTTTTTAATTGTTAAATTGTTGTTTTACAAATTCTAAAGCCGCCTCACCGTCTCTTGTTAACTTGATATATTGAGCGCCTTCAGTTTTGGCTAATTTAATTCCTAAGCGATCAGTATCTTGTTTAATATCTTCAAAATTCGAAGCAACTTGTGGTGCTAAGATAATTAATTGATAATCTTTCATAATATCCATATGTGCACCATAACCACCTGCTGCTGCTTTTACTGGTACTTCATACTCTTCAGCAGCTTTATTTAAAGCATTAGCTAGTAAACCACTTGTACCTCCACCTGCACATAAAACTAAAACATTTGTTTGTTCACTAATAGTATCTGTAGAGGATGTAGAAGTTGTTTCATCAACTGAAGATGTATCATCAGTATCCGCTTCACTTGCCCCTGCAGTTGCTAAAATAGCATCGGCTTTTTTCGTATCAAAGTTTGCTGATACTTTTTCTTTTAATTCATTATTTGCTTCTTTATTTCCTAATTCTTCTTCAAGCACTTGTTCATCGTATACTTTTAAGAATGGATAGTAAATAATCACATCAACAACAATAAGTAATATTGCTAACACAAATGACCAAAATGCAAATCCAGTCCCCATAACAATACCGAGTGGACCAGGAGTAGTCCAAGGTAAAAAGATACTAAAACTATTCATATTTAAAACATCAACAAAAAATTTAAAAATCCATATATTTACTATAGGTGCAAAAATAAAAGGTATAAAGAATACCGGATTTAGTACTAGTGGTGCACCAAAAAGTATGGGTTCATTGACACCAAAGAATGTAGGTACGACTGATGCTCTACCTATCGCTTTATTTCTTTTTGATTTTGTTAACCACATAAACATAAATGGAACAACTAATGTTGCACCGGTTCCTCCCATAGTTGCTACGAACATCTGTGTACCCGGTGTAATTACTTTATCAGCATGTTCTCCAGCTTGTATTAAGTGTAAATTTGTTTCAAGGTTCGCATAAGTAATTGCTGCAATCGCTGGTTCAACAATAGAAGGTCCATGAATACCTACAAACCAGAAGAACGCAAACGCACCGAATATGAGTGTTACCCCAATCCAACCATCTGCCGCAGTAAATAGTGGCTCAAATACTTTTAATACTGCATTTGCTACATTTGTGTGGACTATTGCTCTAGAAAGTAAGTCTAAAGCATACAAAATTAAAATTACGGCTGATAAAGGGAAAATATCTTTAAATACTTGAGATATATTTGGTGGTACTTCTTTAGGCATTTTAATGGTAATATTTCTTTTGACAAAGAAATTATAAACAATCACGGTAATAAACGCAGAAATAAAGGCTGTCAATAAACCTTTTGTTCCCATAAATGCACTTGAAAATCCACCATCTTTAACAGGATCAGCAGCTAAGAATAAAAATCCACAAATAGCTGCCATCATTGTCGAAATAAAGTTAATCTGATTCGTTTTATCTAGTTTTCGATTGTAAGAATCAGTTAAAGATTTAGCTGTGGTTCCTGCTACAAGCAAACCAACTATTCCCATTGTATAGTTATAGGGTTTCATCAATATACCTTCCATAGTTTTACTCCAAGTAAAACCAAACACATTTGGTACATAGGTAATTAAAATAAATATACTTGAGAATAAGATAATTGGAATAGCAGCAATAAATCCATCACGAATCGCTCTTAAATAAATATTTCGTGATATTTTTTCAAAGAATGGCTTTCCTTTTTCTATCCATGCTATTAATTTATTCATAGGGGTCAGCTCCCTTTTTTGTATAATTCAATTAAATGCTTCATTAAATCTTTTAAAAGTAATGTTGTCATTAAATGGTCTTGACCATGAATCATAGTGATACTATATGCGATATCCTCGCCTTTAGCCTCTTGAGCTAGAAGATTGGTTTGTGCTTTATGTGCATTAGCAATACATTCATTCGCTTCCTCTACAAGTTGTTCTGCTTTATCAAATTCACTATCTTTAGCAGCATTTAAAGCTTCTAATAATTTTGAACGTGCATCCCCAGCATAGGCAACAATTTCAAATCCGAGTAATTGTACCTCATCTCTATTCATTTGAATATCCTCCCTTACATTATTTGTTTTTCCATGATGTAGCTGTTGTTTTCAATACTGTATTCAAATCATCAATATTCTTAAATCCTACCGTACGCAACCATTCTCTGACAGCTTGCTCTCCTTCTTCAATGTATACCTTAACTGCTCCTGACCATGTGGCACGTCCACATAAAACACCATTGAATTGCGCACCAGAATCATGCGCAAATTTTAATGTATCTTGGAACAATTCTGCTGATACACCTGCACTTAAATAAATATATGGTAAGTGAGTAGCTGCATCTTGATCACGGAAATGTTGTGCAGCTTCTTCTTTAGTATAAACAACTTCTCCTTCTGAAAATCCTTCCACAAAATTCATATTCACAGGTACTTCAACTTTAAGTACATCCACATTAAAACGATCTTCAGAGAATAACTTCATTGCTTCATTAACTTTACGTGGCTTAACTTTAGCGAATTCTGCACTTTTATTGTCAGGAATATTGTCGTCATATGTTAAAACTTCCAAGAAGAAAGGAATATCTTCGGCAACACATTCTGAACCAATTCGTTCAATATATGCTTTCTTTTGTATGTTAATTTCTTCTGTGTCATCTACATCATAATAAAGTAAAAATTTAACTGCATTGGCCCCTTGCTCTTTCAAACGTTTCGCAGACCATTCTACCAAGCAATCTGGCAAACGACCTTTCGCATTCACATCATATCCAGTTTTTTCGTATGCAAGTAATAGTCCGCAGTCATTATTTCGAGCATCTGATGCTGGTAAACCATATTCTGGATCTAATAAAATTGAAGACGCATATTGAGTTAATTCTTCAGAAACAAGTACTTTTAATTGTTCTATTTGCTCAACTGTTGGTGTTTCAGATTGATGTTCTGCCATCATTCTTTTTAATGCACCACGTTGATCAAATGCTAAAGCTGAAATAATACCTTCTTGATTACTTAATTTCTCAATTGATGACACTTTTTGTTGTGATTTTGTCATAAATTACACCTCTATAACTTCTATTTGTTTGAATATTTCGTCAAATTTATCTGTATTAATATGACCTGTTTGTTGTTCCATTGCATTTAGCATTCCGAATGCATTTGCTTTTTTTAATAACTCTTCATCGGTTTGTTGATGAATGAGTCCAGAAGCAATACCTGCTACAGTAGAATCTCCTGACCCAACAGGATTAACTACTTTAATGTTGGGAATATTCACCTTATAAAATTTTTGATTATGTTTTGCAAAAGCACCTTCACTGCCCAATGAAACAATAATCCATTCAATATCATTAAATATTGGCTGACTTAATGCCACTTTCAATTCTTTAATATCATTAGTTACTTTGTAATTTAAAAGTTGTGATAATTCATCTATATTTGGTTTAATTACTGTAGGTTTCTCATTACTAATAAGAACTTCCTCAAGTGATTGACCAGAGCTATCTAAAATGGTCAAAATTCCTTGTTCTTTTGCTAATCTCACAATATCCGTATAATAATCAGTATTAAGTCCTTTGGGCAGACTACCAGACATAACAGCCACATCAGTTTCTTTGAAAAGTTTTAATAGATGTGACTTGAATTCCTCTGATTCCTTAAGTTCAATCGTGGGACCCTTTTCAAGGATTTCAGTTTGTTGTCCCTCATGTAGTATTGCAATACAATTTCGTGTTTCGCCTTTGATTTTGAAAAATGCTTGTTTAATACGAGTAGTTTCTATTTGTTCTTCAATATATTGACCTAATGCTCCACCTAAAAAACCACTTGCTATTACGTCTTCACCAAATTCAGACAATACTCTAGTAACATTTAATCCTTTACCGCCTGCTGTTTTGCTTGTTTGAGATACCCTATTAACAGTATCTAAATTAAACTGATCTAAAGGATAAGATATATCAACTGAGGGATTTAAAGTTAATGTTAAAATCATTGGACATCTTCCTTAATCGTGATATTCACCTTTATTCCATTTTTCTAAGAACTCGTCGAAGAAATGTGGATCAGCTTGGTCATTGTTATGTGCTTCTAAATGATTGATTTTAGCAATTAATTTTTTATTTTCTTCAGTAGGTTTGTACTCTGCCTCAATGAATGCATCAACGATGTCGAAAATAAATAATTCACCTGCTACTTTACCGCCAAAACTTACAACATTGGCGTTTAACTCTTCTTTAGAATAAAGCGCTGATGTCATATCTCTAACTAAAGCAGTTCTAACACCTGGTACTTTGTTTGCAGCATTACTAATTCCTACACCAGTACCACAAATACATACACCTAAATCTGCTTCACCACTCGCAACTTTTTCTCCTACCTTTTTTCCATAAATCGGATAATGTGTACGTGTGAAATCATAAGTTCCAACATCTATCACTTCATGTCCCTGTGATTTTAAGTGTTGTGAAACTTCCATTTTTGTATCAGTAACAATATGATCGCAACCTATTGCAATTTTCATTTTTATTCCTCCTATTAACACATTTTATTTAACATATCTACGCGGATTTGATGACGTCCACCATCGTAATGACCATTGACAAATTCTTTTGCGACATTCTTAGCAAGCGTATCTCCAACAATTTCAGCTCCCATAGTAATCATGCGTGCATTATTATGGCTACGTGTCATGTAAGCTGAACGCTCATCTGAAACCTCAGCCGCAATCATTCCCTTAATTTTAGTTGCTACAATAAAACTACCTGCACCATAGGCATCTATAGCAATACCTAGATTGTCGTCGGACTTTTGAACTTCTTTAGCTACAGAGACTGTTGAATCAACAAAGTCTAGATCTTTTCCTTCTGTAACATCTAAAACATCATAATCGTTGTCTTCCAAATAATCTTTAATTAATTCTTTTAAGCGTTTGCCATCTACATCTGAACCAATAATAATCGTCATAATAAGTCTCCTTTTTTGAATTAAGGTGATTAAACACATGTGTTTTTGAAAAAGCGCTTTCAAATCTTTACACCTAAATTATAAACATATTTAAACAAATAATCAACATATAACAAACAATTGTCACGTATTTTTGTTTGATATATGTTGATTTAAAAAGAAATTGCTGTTTTTCTCTATGCAAAATGTTTATTTAAACAAAAAAGTAGCAATAAATTTAAAAAACTTTATTGCTACTTCTACTTAAACTACTTATTTAATTTTAAAATTCTTATCATCTGATTTTATTGCTTAATAATAATGTTTAATTGACATTATTATGATGCTTAAATATATTTATATTCACTTTAAAGACAATATGTTAAAGACTTTAGCTAATAACCTCAACATATGATTCTATTTTTTCTTTCTTTTCCAAGTCATTATTATCTGTTAAAACTGCATTGAGTTCACGAAGCTCACAAAATGATGAAAAATCATCCTTACCAATTTTTGAAGAGTCAATCAGTAAATATTTTTCCAACGAATGGCTAAGTGCAATTTGTTGCGTATAAGCCTCTTCTATTGAGGATGTCATAGCTAGACCATCTTTAACACCATTACTACTAAAAAACATTTTACTAAATCTTAGTTGACTTAATAACTGATTTGTCATCTCACCTACAAATGCTTCAGTTAAATCACGCATTTCCCCACCTAATAAATAGACTCTGAAATGTAACGTTTGTTTTTTTATTAATATATTAAATACTGGTAAACAATTAGTAATAATTGTTAATGAATAATGATTTATTTCTTCAGCTAATTTTTGAACTGTAGTACCAGGACCTAAGAAAATAGTATCTCCATCTTCAATTAAATCTACTGCATTCTTTGCTATAAATCGTTTTTCTTCAATAAAACGTGTATGTTTTTCTTGATGAGACATTTCTTTATATTGGAAAGCTGAATTACTACGAGCACCACCATGTATTTTAGTGAGAACACCTTTTTCTTCAAGCTCTGCGAGATCACGGCGCACAGTCATATCTGACACATTTAGATCTTCGACGATTTCATTTGTTCTTACAGAACCTCGTTTATTTACTAATTTTGTGATTTCATCTAACCTATCATATTTGTTCATTGATTTATTCACTTCCTATAATTACTATATATCATAATATTGAAACAGATTCATTATTTTAGAAGTTTATCATTTACTATCTTACGAATTTAAAATTTATATTGTAGCTTTCAATATCAACTTTTACTTTTTATATGATTATTTTGATTTTCAAAAATACTACTGATTTTCATTAAAAATTTAGAAATAACTTCAATCATTACTTTAAATCATAACATGAATTCTTTAATATTAAATTATATTGTAGTTGATAATAAATAAGTACTTACATAATATCTATGATAATGAGGTGAAAACAAATGAAAAAACCAGATATTCAACAGTTAAAAGATATCGTAAACAACTCTAATCAAATTGTTTTCTTTACAGGAGCTGGTGTTTCAGTTGCAAGCGGAATTCCAGATTTTCGCTCAATGGGTGGCTTGTATGATGAAATATCAAAAGATGGACAGTCTCCAGAGTATTTGCTTAGCATTGATCATTTACATGATAATAAAGAAAGTTTTATAAACTTTTATCATGAAAGACTTTTAATTGCCGATAAAAAACCTAATATTGTTCATCAATGGATTGCACAACTGGAAAATCAGCAAAAATCACTTGGCGTCATCACTCAAAATATAGATGGTTTACACGAAGATGCAGGTAGTCACAATATTGATGAGCTACATGGTACACTTAATCGCTTTTATTGTATTAACTGTTATGAGGAGTACTCAAAATCATATGTCATGACACATCATCTCAAATATTGTGAAAAATGTGGTAACGTCATCAGACCTGATATTGTTTTATACGGCGAGATGTTAAATCAAAAAACAGTCTTCAAGGCATTAGATAAAATTCAACATGCAGATACGCTCATCGTATTAGGTTCATCACTTGTTGTACAACCTGCTGCTGGTTTTGTATCAGAATTTAAAGGTGACAACCTAGTTATCATTAATAGAGATGCAACTCCATATGATCATACAGCTAGCTTAGTTATACACGATGATATGACTAGTGTTATAGAAGAAATTGTAAATAGTAATAGTTAAGTAACATAGAAGTCAAATTAAGTTCAAAATCCACTACTCATGCTCCAAAATCAAACACGTCAAATCCATAGAATTTCTTGATGAAACTTTCTTAATTTTAGGGCATAGCATAGTATTGAAAAAGCTTGAATAAAGTGCTTTTTAAATGAATAATCTAAATCCTACTCAATAATAAAGACTGGGACATCTAATTGTCTCAGTCTTAAATTATAAAAAAAACACTTCCCAATAAACGGGAAGTGTAAATGTTGTTCGCCAAAAATTAACGTTTTGAGAATTGTGGTGAACGACGTGCTTTTTTAAGACCTGGTTTTTTACGTTCTTTCATACGTGGGTCACGAGTAAGTAATCCAGCACGTTTTAAAGAACCTCTGTATTCAGGATCTGCTTCTAATAAAGCACGTGCAATTCCATGTCGGATTGCTTGAGCTTGTCCAGTAAATCCGCCACCGTGTACGTTAACTAAAACATCATAGTTACCTTTAGTTTCTGTAACATCAAATGGTTGATTTAAGTCTAAAATTAATGATTCGAATGGTAAGTAGTCACGTACATCACGTTCGTTAACAGTAATGTTACCTTCGCCAGGTACTAAACGTACACGTGCTACTGAGTTTTTACGACGGCCTGTGCCTTTATATTCAACTTGTGCCAATGTAATTTCCTCCTTCTAATTAACCACGTAACTCGTAGTTTTCTGGTTGTTGTGCAGCGTGTGGATGTTCAGCGCCACCATATACAAATAATTTTTTACCTTGTTTTTCACCTAAGCGTGTACTTGGTAACATACCTTTAATTGAAGTTTCTAATAAACGTTCAGGATTTGTTCTTTTTAATTCACCAGCAGAGATTGATTTTAAACCGCCTGGGTGATTTGAATGACGGTAGTACATTTTGTCTTGTTCTTTGTTACCAGTGAATTCAATTTTAGATGCATTAATGATAATTACATAATCACCAGTATCAACATGTGGTGTATAAGTTACTTTATTTTTACCGCGTAATATAGCAGCTACTTCTGATGATAAACGACCTAATGTTTGGCCTTCAGCATCAATAACATACCATTTGCGCTCAATGTTTGATTCATTTGCCATAAATGTTTGACGCATAATAATTGTCCTCCTAAAAATAAATGCTTCGTTCATTAATTGCAGTACGAATAAATCACATTCGAACCTATGTTTATTGCACTAACAACTATCATTATTGTTACGATTTAAAAGCGTAAGATTTCATTTATTTCATTAACTGTTGTTCTGCTTTGCTTATATATCTTGTAACACAATAAGTTTCCGGGGCTTATCGTGGGGTGATATAAAACAATACCGTTAATAATCATATAATTTCACAGTACTTTTGTCAATGACAATTAGTGTTTTTCCAACGATTTTTTGTAGTGTATTTTTACATCTTTCCCATATTCTTGTATCAATTCTTCTGGGCTTAAATAAATCTTTTCTAAATATAATCCGTCAGGTGGAGCTGTGAGAGGCACATTATTTCTATTTTTGTCCTCTAAGAGCTTAGGGACGTCATTAGGTTCACGCTTTCCTTTTCCTACTTCAATTAAGAAAGCTGCCAATACACGGACCATATTATAAAGGAATCCAGAACCTGTTACGACATAATCAAACCCTTCTTTAGTAGCAACAATTTCACTCTGATATAGTGTTCTTACTTTGCTTTCAACTTCTGTTTTCTGTGAACAAAAACCGGTAAAATCATGTGTACCTATAAATTCTTGAGCAGCTTTGTTCATTTTATCATAGTCTAATGTTTCATTAACAAATGTTTCAGTACCACTCTTAAAAGGATTTCGATGATTACCTTGATAAACTTTGTAACGATAGCGTTTGCCTACGCAGTCATAACGACAATGAAAATACTCGTCGACATTTCGTACATTTTTAACGTAAATATCATCTGGTAAAGCTCGATTCATCGCATATTGCCATTGTTTGTTATCAATATTCAATTCGGTATCGAAATGAAAGAATTGCTGATACGCATGCACACCCCTGTCTGTTCTGCTTGAGGGATGAATTCGTACATGATGTTTATGCATTCGTTTAAGAATCTTTTCAAATTGTTGTTGAACAGTTCGTCCTTGTTGCTGAATTTGAAAACCTAAAAATTGGTTACCTTGATAAGCAATTTCAACTAATATACGCAATATTTACACTCCTGAAAATTTTAAAATAAATAATATAGTAGCGATAGGTATTAAAAGTAAGACTGTTAATGTGTCTTTATATTGCCAATGTAATAACCTATAGCTTGTTCGTTTGATGTTAATATCATAACCTCTGACTTCCATTGCTATAGCTAGTTCTTCTGCTCTTTGAAAGGCAGAAATAAATAATGGAATCATGATGGGTATAAAAGCTCTAATTCGTGTTATTAAACTTCCTGAACTTATTTCTGATCCTCTAGATTTTTGAGCAAGTATAATTTTTTCTAATTCGTCCATTAATGTTGGTATAAACCTTAGAGCAATAGACATCATCATACTTAATTGATGTACTGGTACTTTAATCACTTTAAGAGGTACAAATAATTTTTCAAAAGCATCTGTTAAATCAATCGGACTAGTCGAAAGTGTCATGATTGTTGCAATCATAACTATAAAAATCAATCTTAGTGATATATAAATTCCTTCCATAACACCATTTGATTCAATAGTGATAAACTTCCATTGAAATAATACGATACCTCCATTAGTAAATAACACATGCATAGAAAAAGTGAAAACCAAGAAGAAAAAGATAGGTGTTAATCCTTTAATTAAAAACCCAAAAGGAATACGTGCTAACTTAATAAATAATATTATAAAAAGAAACAACCATGCATATGTACCTAGTGAATGACAGAAAAAAATTAAAAGAATAAAGAAAAAGACAAATATTAACTTAGCTCTAGGATCAAGCTGATGAATAATTGATTGCATAGGAAGATATCGTCCAATGATTAATTTATTCTTCATGATGCCACTCCTTATACAACTTCACAAACTCTTCTTCATTCATGGCAAGCTTTGGAAATAACATATTATATTTTTTTTCGATATCTTTCTGTAACTTCACTACTTTAGGCAACTCTATATGCCACTTTAATAATTGCGTTTTTTGATTAAATAAATTTCTAGGATTTGATTTTTCTACTATCGTCCCTTTATTCATTACTACAACTTCATCTGAATAACGTGCTACATCATCCATATCATGTGAAACAAGAATAATCGTTTTATTTTCTTCTATTTGTATTTTCTTTATTAAAGACATGACTTGGTGTTTACTATTCGGGTCTAACCCAGCAGTCGGTTCATCCAGAATAATTACTTGTGGATCCATAGCCAAAATGGAAACAATGGCTATTTTTCTCATTTGTCCTCCCGACATTTGAAATGGAGAGGATGACATCACATTTCTTGAAAAACCTAATTCAAGAAGAAGTTGAAAAGCTTTGTCTTTAACATTTTTTAGGTTCATATTAAAATTTTTAGGTCCAAACTCAATTTCTTTTTCAACGCTATCTTCAAATAATTGGGATTCTGGAAATTGAAATATTATACCTACTTCTTTTCTTATGTGACGTAAGTGCTTGTCTTTAGTTTTATTTGTAACTTCTAAACCATTAATGTTGACTGAACCTGTAGTGGGCTTTAATAAAGCATTCAAATGTTGAATCAGAGTGGATTTCCCACTTCCAGTTTGACCAATAATTGCATAATACTTGCCCTGTTCAAGAGTTAGTGAAACGTTTTTAATAGCTTCAAATTCATAAGGTGTCCCTTGTTGATAAATATAACTCACTTGATTAAATTGTATACTCATAATTTTTTAATCAACCCTTCATAAGTTACATAAGTTGAATCAAAACCTAAAAGTCGATTCATTTTCAAAGGAAATGGTAAGTCCAATCCAACCGATATTAGTGCCTCTTCGCACTTAAAAATATCTTGAGGTGTTCCTTGTTTAAAAACAGTTCCTTTATTCAATACAATGATTTGATCAGCATGCATTGCTTCATCTAAATCATGAGTGATTGAAATAATTGTAACATGATTATTTACTTTAACTTCATTTACAAGGTTAAGTAAAGATGACTTTCCATGAGGATCTAGCATCGTTGTCGCTTCATCTAAAATCAGCACATCAGGATTAAGTGCAAGTACCCCAGCAATGGCAACACGTTGTTTCTGCCCTCCTGAAAGTGAATGGGGTTCATCATCGGCTTTATTTATCATATCTACTTCAGTTAATACTTGATTAACTTTAGATACCATTTCTTTATAAGGAACAAGTTGGTTTTCAAGACCAAAAGCAACATCAAATTTAACTATAGAACCTACAAATTGATTATCGGGGTTTTGAAAAACAATTCCGATATGTTTCCTCACTTCTCGCTTATTTTGAGAGTCTACTGGTAGATTTTGAAATAGAATTTGTCCTTCACTTGGTTCTTCTATACCTACCATAAGTTTAGCAATAGTAGATTTTCCTGAACCATTGTGACCTACAATAGAAGTCCATTGTCCAGCTGGTATTGAGAATGAAACGCGATTTAATGTGAAAGCAGCGTCACTTTGATATTGAAATGATACATCTTTAAATTCAATGATAGGATTTGACCCATTCACATCAACCACTCCTAATATTTTTATATCACTAAACATTCTACAATAATTCAAATTGACTGTATATCAGATATGTATAATTTAATCATTTGTAATATGAATTATAAAAAAAGCTATAGTGTTATTAACTATAGCTTAAATAAAAAAGCGCGCACCCCATCAAATGTTGAGTTCACGCTTAAATAATTATTTAGTTGGATGGGGTACTCTGAGCTAGACAATATTTGTATGTGGCAAACATTATCGTTGCACTCATTTGCTTTATATATAAGTAGTAAATGTGTATTTATTAAGGTTAGACAACTAAGTTATAACTTGTGTCTTAAAATTAGATTAAACTAATTCAATAATTACTGATTCAGCGCCGTCACCACGACGAGGGCCTACTTTAAGAATACGAGTGTAACCACCTTGACGTTCACTATAACGTTCAGCGATTTCACCAAATAATTTTTGAAGAGCAGTTTGTGTAGAGTCATCTTCATTTAAAATTTCAACATTACGTAAAGTTTTAGCAGCATTACGACGAGATGCTAAATCACCTTTTTTACCAAGTGTGATCAATTTCTCTACTACACTACGAACTTCTTTAGCACGAGCTTCAGTTGTCTCGATACGTTCACTAACGATTAATGAAGTTGCTAAGTCACGTAACATTGCTTTACGTTGATCAGAAGTACGACCTAATTTTCTGTAACCCATGAGTTAACCTCCTTTATCAATCTTCTTTTCTTAATCCTAATCCTAAATCTTCTAATTTATATTTTACTTCTTCTAGAGATTTACGACCTAAATTACGCACTTTCATCATGTCAGCTTCAGATTTATCAGCTAACTCTTGTACAGAATTGATTCCTGCGCGTTTTAAGCAGTTATAAGAACGTACAGATAAGTCTAATTCTTCAATAGACATTTCAAGTACTTTTTCTTTTTGATCTTCTTCTTTTTCAATCATGATTTCAGCGTTTTGAGCCTCATCAGTTAGACTTACAAAGATATTCAAGTGTTCAGTCATTATTTTAGCTGCTAATGATACTGACTCTTGTGGTGTGATTGAACCATTTGTCCAAACATCTAAAGTTAATTTATCAAAATCACTACTTTGACCTACGCGTGTATTTTCAACTGTATAGTTTACACGTTCAACAGGTGAATATAGTGAATCAACAGGAATTACACCAATTGGTAAATCACTAGTATTATTTTGTTCAGCTAATGCGTAACCTCTACCCTTATTAGCAACAAGACGCACTTTAAGATGTCCACCTTTAGACACTGTTGCGATTTTAAGCTCTGGATTTAAAATCTCAACATCACTGTCGTGAGTAATGTCACTTGCAGTTACTTCGCCTTCATCTTTAACATCAATTTCTAAAGTTTTATCTTCTTCAGAGTAAATTTTTAATGCAAGTTTTTTAATGTTCATAATGATTGTTGAAACATCTTCTACTACATTATCTACTGCTGAAAATTCGTGTAAAACTCCTTCAATCTCGATGTACTTAACGGCTGCACCTGGTAATGAAGATAGTAGGATACGACGTAAGGAGTTTCCTAGTGTAGTACCATAGCCACGTTCAAGTGGTTCAACAACGAATTTACCGAATTTAGCATCTTCACTAACTTCAATTGTCTCAATTCTAGGTTTTTCAATTTCTATCATTTACAAATATCCTCCTTAAATACGTCGACTAGATTTAAACTGTTTGCTCAGTGACTTGTAACAATACATTTAAAAATTATACGCGACGACGTTTTGGTGGACGACAACCGTTGTGTGGTACTGGAGTAACGTCTCTGATTGCAGTTACTTCTAAACCTGCAGATTGTAGTGCACGGATAGCAGATTCACGGCCTGGACCAGGTCCTTTTACTGTTACTTCTACTGTTTTCAAACCATGTTCCATAGCAGTTTTAGAAGCTGTTTCTGAAGCCATTTGAGCTGCAAATGGAGTTGATTTTTTAGATCCTTTGAATCCTAATGCACCAGCTGATGACCAAGATAATGCATTACCGAATTCATCAGTGATAGTTACGATAGTATTATTGAATGTTGAACGGATGTGAGCTACACCATTTTCAATATTCTTTTTCACTCTACGTTTACGAGATACTTGTTTACGTGCCATTAAATTTTGCCTCCTTTACCTATTATTTTTTCTTATTAGCTACTGTTTTAACTGGACCTTTACGTGTACGAGCATTGTTTTTAGTTTTTTGTCCACGAACTGGTAAGCCACGACGATGACGAATTCCGCGGTATGATGAAATTTCCATTAAACGTTTAATGTTTAAGTTTTGTTCACGGCGTAAGTCACCTTCTACTTTGTAGCCATCTACAACTTCACGGATACGACCTAATTCATCGTCAGTTAAATCTTTAACGCGAGTATCTGCTGATACGTTAGCTTCTTCTACAATTTTATTAGCAGTTGAAGTACCAATACCATATACGTATGTTAATGAGATAACAATGCGTTTTTCACGTGGAATATCCACTCCTGCAATACGTGCCATATTAATTTACACCTCTCTTTTATTAACCTTGTCTTTGTTTGTGTTTTGGATTATCACAAATTACCATTACTTTACCTTTACGTTTAATGACTTTGCATTTTTCGCATATTGGTTTTACTGATGGTCTTACTTTCATTTTTATACCTCCCTATATTATGGAGTGACGATTATTTATAACGATAAGTAATTCTACCGCGCGATAAATCATACGGAGACATCTCAACAGTTACTTTGTCGCCAGGTAGAATACGAATGTAATTCATTCTGATTTTACCACTTACGTGAGCTAAAATCTCATGACCATTTTCTAATTCTACTTTAAACATTGCGTTTGGTAAAGTATCTAGTACTGTACCTTCTAATTCAATTACATCTTGTTTAGCCATTGATTAACTTCCCCCTTTTTGCAATAGTAAGGTAATCGTCAATAGACAACTTAACGATACGAATCTATTCGTGATGGTTTAATATAAGTTCAACAAAAATACGGGAATTAAATATCGTTATTTGTCACTCATTCTGTTAAATTTACTCTAATACTCACTGAAACATAGATCGTATAGTGTTGATCTATTATAAATGATCTAAGATATCAATGACATCGTTGGTTACTTCGTCAATATCTTTTGAACCATCAATGTTTTTCAAGACACCTTTGTTGTTGTAATATTCTAAAATAGGCTTAGATTGTTTAACATTAACGCTCAAACGATTAGATACTGTTTCTGGATTGTCATCTTCACGTTGATATAACTTTCCACCATCGATATCACATATACCATCAACCTTTGGAGGATTAAATACAAGATGATATGTTGTACCACATTTCTCACAGATACGACGACCTGTAAGACGATTCATTAATTCTTCCTCAGGAACTTCGATATTAATGACAGCATCAATTTCTCTATCAAGCTCAGACATAATTTGACTTAATGACTCAGCTTGATCTATAGTTCTTGGGAATCCATCTAACAAGAATCCTTTTTTTGCATCGTCTTCAGAAATTCTTTCTTTAACGATACCTACAGTAACTTCATCAGGAACTAATTCTCCACGATCCATATATGATTTAGCTTCTTTTCCTAAATCTGTTTCATCTTTAATCGCTTTTCTGAACATGTCACCAGTAGAAATATGTGGTATTGGGAATTTCTTAACAATTTCACTCGCCTGAGTCCCTTTACCTGCACCAGGTAAGCCCATTAAAATGATATTCATAAATGCCCTCCTACAAATTATCTACCACCAAAGCCTTTATATTCTTTTTGAGTGACTTGTGCTTCTAAAGTTTTCATAGTTTCAATAGCTACACCAATAACGATCAAAAGACTCGTACCACCAATTTGAATTGATTGTGGTAAGCCCATAAATTTAGTCGCAATTATAGGTAAAATAGCTATAGCTGCTAAGAAAATTGAACCAACAAAAGTCAATCTATAAAGTACTTTAGTAATATATTTTTTTGTTTGTTCACCAGGTCTAATTCCTGGGACATAACTACCTTGCTTTTTAAGGTTATCTGCCATTTTTTCAGGATTAACTTGTACAAAAGCATAAAAATATGCAAATGCAATAATTAAAACTACATAAATAATCATTCCAATATTACTTGATGGGTTGGCAGTATCAGCAATATTCTGTGCCCATTCTGCTTTCGGGAAGAATAAAGTCAATGTTCTTGGTAACAAGAAAAACGCCATCGCAAAGATAACTGGAATAACACCGGCAGAGTTAACTTTCAAAGGTAGATAAGTTGCTTGTGAACCTAATCGTTGAGCAGATTGTTTCTTTGCATATTGAATAGGTATTTTACGTTTAGCTTCAAGAACAAATATTGCGCCTACTGTTAGTAAAATCAAGGCTACAATCAATCCTAGTATTTTCAGCCAAGCAAGTGAAGTATCGTCTTGACCTACAAACACTGATTGTGCAAATTGTTCTAGACTCGAAGGTAAAGTTGATAATATACCTGCAAAGATGATAAGAGAAATACCGTTACCAACACCAAACTGTGTGATTTGGTCACCAAGCCAAATTAAGAAAGCTGTTCCCGCTGTTAATACAACTGCAATTAATAAATAACTCATAACAGACTTTTCTATAATAAGTTGTCCTTTGAGATAGTTATTAAATTGGAAAGCCATACCTATAGATTGGATAAAAGCTAAAATTATAGCAAAATAACGAGTTACGTTATTAATTTTTCTTCTACCCATTTCACCTTGTTTTGCCCACTCTGTAAATTTAGGAACAATATCCATTTGCAGTAATTGCATGACGATGGATGCAGTGATATAAGGCATGATTCCCATCGCAAATATTGAGAAACGTTTCAAGGCACCGCCACCAAAAGTATTTAATAACTCAGTGGCACCTTGAGATCCCTGTGGATGATTAAAGGCTTCAGGATTAACTCCTGGAGCAGGAATATACGTTCCTATTTTAAAAATAACTAACATTGCTAGAGTGAAGAAAATCTTGTTTCGTACTTCTTTAGTTGTAAAGAAACGTACAAACGTTTGAAACATTAGATCACCTCGTGTGCTCCACCTTTTGCATCAATAGCTTCTGCTGCTGAAGCTGAGAATTTATGAGCTTTCACTGTTAATTTCTTGTCTAGTGAACCGTTACCTAGTACTTTGATACCAGATTTTTCATTCTTAACAACACCAGATTCTACTAATAAAGCTGGAGTAACTTCAGTACCATCTTCAAATTTATTGAGTTGGTCTAAGTTAACAATAGCATATTCTTTACGGTTAATGTTAGTGAAACCACGTTTAGGCAAACGACGGAATAAAGGTAATTGTCCACCTTCAAATCCTGGTCTTAGTTTACCACCTGAACGTGCTTTTTGACCTTTTTGACCACGGCCACTTGTTTTACCGTTACCAGTTGCAGCACCACGACCTACACGGTTACGTACACGACGTGATCCTTCAGCTGCTTTTAACTCATGTAATTTCATTTCGGCACCTCCTTAATTATTTTTCTTCTTCAATTGTTAATAAATGCTTAACTTTGTTGATTTGCCCACGAATTGCAGGGTTATCTTCAACAACTACTGAACTATTAGTCTTTTTAAGACCTAAAGCTTCAACAGTTTTACGTTGTGTTTCAGGACGACCAATAACACTACGAGTGAGGGTAATTTGTAATTTAGCCATAACTTATTTTCCCTCCTTAATTGTATAATTCTTCTACAGATTTGCCACGTAATTTAGCAACATCTTCTGCATTTTTTAAGTTTTGTAAACCGTTGATAGTCGCACGAACCATATTAATAGGAGTATTTGATCCTAAAGATTTACTTAAGATATCAGTAATTCCTGCTAACTCTAATACGGCACGAACTGGTCCACCAGCGATAACTCCTGTACCAGGTGCAGCTGGTTTCATAAATACGCTACCTGACCCATATTGACCAGTTATAGTATGAGGAGTCGTACCTTCTACACGTGGAACAACTACTAAATCTTTTTTAGCTGCTTCAACAGCTTTTTTGATAGCTTCTGGTACCTCTTGCGCTTTACCAGTACCGAAACCTACACGACCATTTTTATCTCCAACAACCACTAATGCAGTGAAACGGAAACGACGACCACCTTTTACAACTTTAGCAACACGGTTAATCGTAACAACGCGTTCTTCAAATTCTTTAGTTTCTTCTTCTCTACGAGCCATGAATGTGTCCCTCCTTTAATTAAAATTCTAATCCATTTTCTCTTGCAGCATCAGCTAAAGCTTTAACACGTCCGTGGTATAAATATCCTCCGCGATCGAAGACGATTTCTTTAATACCTTTATCGTTAGCTTTTTTAGCAATTTCTTGACCAACAGTAGTTGCTAAGTCAACTTTTGAAGCTGATGTGTTTGCAATATCTTTATCTTGTGATGATGCTTGAGCAAGTGTTACGCCTTTAACGTCATCAATAATTTGTGCATAGATGTGTTTGTTTGAACGATACACATTTAAACGTGGCTTTTCAGCTGTACCTGATAATTTAGTACGAACACGAGCATGTCTTTTCAAACGTACTTTGTTTTTATCAATTTTACTGATCATTTCAATACTCCTTTCTTTAGAGTGTTATCTATTATTTACCAGTTTTACCTTCTTTACGGCGTACATATTCACCTTGGTAGCGAATACCTTTACCTTTATAAGGTTCTGGAGGTCTTACAGAACGAATGTTAGAAGCAATCGCACCAACTTGTTCTTTAGAAACACCAGATACTTTAACAGTTGTATTTTTCTCAACAGCGAAAGTAATGCCTTCTTCTGCTTTAATTTCAACTGGGTGAGAGTATCCAACATTAAGTACTAAATCTTTACCTTGCATTTGTGCACGGTAACCTACACCAACAAGCTCAAGTGTTTTTTCGTAACCTTGAGAAACACCTAGTACCATATTATTTAATAAAGCACGAGTTGTACCATGATCTGTTCTGTCTTCTTTAGAATCAGATGGTCTTACAACTTCAACAGTGTTTTCTTCTTGTTTAAATGTCATTCTTTCATTTAAAGTTCTTTCTAATTCACCTTTTGGACCTTTTACAGTGACATGACTTCCGTCAAAAGTTACTGTTACGTCACTAGGAATGTCAATAATTTTCTTACCAACACGACTCATGTTATGGCACCTCCTTATTATTTATTACCAAACGTATGCGATAATTTCTCCACCAACATTACGTTTTCTTGCTTCTTTATCAGTGATAACACCTTCAGAAGTTGAAACTAATGCAATACCTAAGCCATTTAATACTTTTGGCACTTCATTTGCTTTAGCGTAAACACGTAAACCTGGTTTAGAAATACGTTTTAAACCTGTGATAACACGTTCATTGTTTTGACCATATTTCAAGAATAAACGAATAACACCTTGTTTATCGTCTTCTACATATTCAACATTTTTAATGAAACCTTCACTCTTTAAGATTTCAGCAATTTCTTTTTTAATATTAGACGCAGGTAATTCTAATTTCTCGTGGCGAACCATGTTAGCGTTTCTTACACGAGTAAGCATATCTGCGATTGGATCTGTCATTGTCATTGATTGTTGCCTCCTTTCAGACTCTTATTATTACCAGCTAGCTTTACGTACGCCAGGAATCTGACCTTTGTAAGCTAATTCACGGAAACAAATACGGCATAATTTAAATTTACGATACACAGAATGTGGACGACCACAGCGTTCACAACGAGTATATTCACGTACAGCGAATTTTTGTTTTTTTTGTTGCTTAGCAACCATTGAAGTTTTAGCCACTTTATTAGCCTCCTTTTAGAGATTATTTACGAAATGGCATACCGAAGTTTGTTAACAATTCACGAGCTTCCTCGTCAGTGTTAGCAGTTGTTACGATAACAATATCCATTCCTCTAACTTTTGTTACTTTATCGTAGTCAATTTCTGGGAAAATTAATTGTTCTTTAACACCAAGTGTGTAATTTCCACGACCATCAAAAGCTGTTTTAGAAACACCTTGGAAGTCACGTACACGTGGTAATGAAACTGCAATGAGTTTGTCTAAGAATTCATACATTCTTTCTCCGCGAAGAGTGACTTTCGCACCGATTGGCATACCTTCACGTAAACGGAATGTTGCAACTGATTTTTTAGCTTTTGTGACTAATGGTTTTTGACCAGTAATTAATTCTAACTCTTCAACAGCATTGTCTAAAACTTTAGAATTTTGAACTGCGTCACCTACACCCATATTCACAACGATTTTCTCAATTTTTGGTACTTCCATCACTGAACTATAATTGAATTTTTTCACTAAGTTTTCAGTAACTTCTGTATTAAATTTTTCTTTTAAACGGTTCAAAGTGGATCCTCCTTTCAACTAGTTATTAATTATTAGCTTTAATTTCTTCGCCTGATTTTTTAGCGATACGAACTTTTTTACCATCAACTGTTTTATATCCTACACGTGTAGGTTCATTTGTTTTAGGATCTAATAATTGTACGTTAGAAACATGGATTGCTGCCTCTGTTTCTAAAATTCCACCTTCAGGGTTTAATTGAGTTGGTTTTTGGTGTTTTTTTATAACGTTAACACCTTCCACAACGACACGGTCTTTTTTTGGTTCAGTAGCTACTACTTCACCTTCTTTACCTTTGTCTTTACCTGCGATAACTTTTACGTTGTCACCTTTTTTGATATGCATGTGGGCACCTCCTTAAATTATGTGAATTTATTTGATTGGTATTATAGTACTTCTGGAGCTAGTGATACAATTTTCATGAAGTTTCCTTCACGTAATTCACGAGCAACAGGACCAAAGATACGAGTACCACGTGGGCCTTTGTCATCACGGATGATAACACATGCATTTTCGTCAAATTTAATATATGAACCGTCTTCACGACGAACACCTGATTTTGTACGAACTACAACAGCTTTTACAACGTCACCTTTTTTGACAACGCCACCTGGTGTTGCATTTTTAACAGTACATACAATAATATCACCAATGTTCGCTGTTTTGCGACCAGATCCACCTAATACTTTAATTGTAAGAACTTCACGAGCACCAGAATTGTCTGCTACTTTTAAGCGTGTTTCTTGTTGGATCATTCGTTAAACCTCCCTTATCTCTAATCTTGATTAAATAATTACTGACTCTTCAACAATTTCTACTAAACGAAAACGTTTTGTTGCTGATAAAGGACGAGTTTCTTGAATTTTAACAATGTCTCCTAATTTAGCTGAATTGTTTTCATCATGAGTTTTATATTTTTTAGAGTATTTTACTCGTTTGCCGTATAATTTGTGCGTTTTGTAAGTTTCCACTAGAACAGTGACTGTTTTGTCCATTTTATCTGAAACAACTCTACCTACATAAACTTTACGATCGTTTCTTTCGCTCACTTTCGTAACCTCCTCTTTCAATTATTATTGATTAGCCTTGCTTTGTTCAATTTCTCTTTCACGAGCAACAGTTTTTAGACGTGCAATCGTTTTTCTTACTGTGCGAATACGTGCCGTTTCTTCTAATTGACCTGTAGCTAACTGAAAGCGTAGGTTAAAAAGCTCTTCTTTTGAAGATTTGATTTGTTCTTCGATTTCTGAAGTGGTTAAGTCTCTAATTTCCTTAGCTTTCATTTGTTTCACCACCCAATTCTTCACGTTTTACAAACTTAGATTTTACTGGAAGTTTGTGACTTGCTAAACGTAATGCTTCACGAGCAACTTCTTCAGGTACACCAGCTACTTCGAATAAAATTCTACCAGGTTTAACAACTGCTATCCAGCCTTCAACCGCACCTTTACCAGCACCCATACGTACTTCTAAAGGTTTTTTAGTATATGGTGTATGAGGGAAGATTTTAATCCAAACTTTCCCGCCACGTTTCATGTAACGTGTCATTGCAATACGAGCTGATTCGATTTGACGAGATGTGATCCAAGATGTAGTTGTAGCTTGTAATCCATACTCACCAAATGTTACGTAGTTACCGCCTTTAGAACGACCAGTTGTTTTTGGACGATGCTGACGACGATATTTTACACGTTTTGGTAGTAACATTTTTATTTTCCTCCTTCACTAGTGTTCTTAGTAGGAAGAACTTCTCCACGATATATCCATACTTTAACGCCTAATTTACCATATGTTGTATCGGCTTCAGCGTGTGCATAATCAATGTCAGCACGTAATGTATGAAGTGGAACAGTTCCTTCTGAGTATTGTTCAGCACGAGCGATGTCAGCTCCGCCTAAACGACCTGATACTTGAGTTTTGATACCTTTAGCACCATTTTTCATAGCTCTTGTAATAGCTTGTTTTTGTACACGACGGAATGAAGCACGATTTTCTAATTGACGTGCAATATTTTCTGCAACTAAACGTGCATCAATATCAATTTTCTTAATTTCAATTACGTTGATGTGTACTTTTTTATCAGTTAAGGTATTTAATTTGTTACGAAGTTTTTCAATTTCTGAACCGCCTTTACCAATAACCATTCCTGGCTTACCAGTATGGATAGCAATATTGATGCGATTTGCTGCACGTTCAATATCTACGTGAGAAACTGACGCTTCTTTTAATTCATTATCAATAAATTTACGGATTTTTAAGTCTTCATGTAAAAGTGAAGCAAAGTCTTTTTCAGCATACCATTTTGCTTCCCAATCACGGATAACACCGACACGAAGTCCGATTGGATTAATTTTTTGACCCACAGTATTCCCTCCTTAGAAAGTTATTAAGCTTCTTTAGCTTCTTCTTTACCGTCACTTACGACGATTGTAATGTGGCTTGTACGTTTATTAATTGCACTTGCACGTCCTTGTGCACGTGGGCGGAAACGTTTTAAAGTTGGTCCTTCATTAGCATATGCTTCTTTTACAACTAATTCATCTGTATTCATATCATAGTTGTGCTCAGCATTTGCCAAAGCGGACATTAATACTTTTTCGATTACTGGTGATGAAGCTTTATTAGTTAATTTTAAAATAGCAATAGCTTCTCCAGCATTTTTACCTCTGATTAAATCAAGAACAAGTCTTACTTTACGAGGTGCGATTCTTATTGTTCTAGCAACCGCTTTTGCTTCCATCAGGATTTCCTCCTCTACTTATTAAAATTATCTTCTTGTTTTCTTGTCGTCTGCTGCATGTCCTTTAAAAGTACGTGTAGGAGCAAATTCACCTAATTTGTGACCTACCATATCTTCAGTGACATATACAGGTACATGTTTACGTCCATCGTATACTGCAAAAGTATGGCCAATGAAATTTGGGAAAATTGTAGAACGACGAGACCATGTTTTAATCACTTGTTTCTTTTCACTTCCGTCTTGAGCTTCTACTTTTTTCATTAAGTGATCATCGACGAAAGGTCCTTTTTTAATACTACGAGCCATTTGGGCGCCTCCCTTCTTATTGTGTGCGTGCAGCTTTACGCCGCACACCCAAATAAGTTTTTAATATTATTTTTTCTTACGTCCACGAACGATAAGTTTGTCAGAAGATTTTTTACCACGACGAGTTTTCTTACCAAGCGTAGGTTTACCCCATGGTGACATTGGAGATGGTCTACCGATTGGAGCACGACCTTCACCACCACCGTGTGGGTGATCATTAGGGTTCATTACAGAACCACGTACAGTTGGGCGAACGCCTTTCCATCTAGAGCGTCCTGCTTTACCAACATTTACTAATTCATGTTGTAAGTTGCCAACTTGACCAATTGTTGCACGACATGTAGATAAAATCATACGTACTTCACCAGATCTTAATCTGATTAATACATATTTACCTTCTTTACCTAATACTTGAGAGCTAGCACCAGCAGAACGAGCAAGTTGTCCACCTTTACCAGGTTTTAACTCGATGTTATGAATTACTGTCCCAACTGGAATATTTTGTAATGGTAAAGCATTACCAACTTTGATATCTGCCTCAGCACCACTTTCGACAGTTTGACCTACTTGTAATCCTTTAGGTGCGATGATATATCTTTTTTCACCATCAGCATAAACTAGCAATGCAATGTTTGCTGAACGGTTTGGATCATATTGAATTGAATCAACTTTAGCAATGATTCCATCTTTGTTACGTTTAAAATCGATAACACGGTATTGACGTTTGTGTCCACCACCATGATGGCGAACAGTCAATTTACCTTGGTTATTGCGTCCCGCTCTTTTCGGTAGCGGTTGTAATAATGACTTTTCAGGTGTTGTTTTTGTGATTTCAGCGAAATCTAAAGTAGTCATATTACGACGACCATTTGTAATTGGCTTATATTTTTTAAGAGCCATTGTCGCTTACCTCCTTATTGGTAATTTTTTAGTTAAATAAATCGATTGAACCCTCTTTTAGTTTAACAATCGCTTTTCTTCTTTTGTTTGTATAGCCTTGGTAACGGCCCATACGTTTTTTCTTAGGTTTGTAGTTGATAATATTTACACTATCAACTTTAACGTCGAAGATTTCTTCAACAGCAATTTTAACTTGTGTTTTATTTGCACGAGTATCTACATCGAAAGTGTATTTATCTTCTGCCATAGCTTCAGAAGATTTTTCAGTGATTACGGGGCGCTTAAGAACATCTCTTGCTTCCATTATGCGAGCACCTCCTCAACTTTTTTCGCAGCTGCTTCTGTAATGATTACACTGTCAGCGCTTGTTAGATCAAGTACATTTAATCCTTGAGCAGTTGTAACTTGAACACCAGAAATGTTACGTGCTGATAATTCAACATTTACATCTTCGTTTTCTGTTACAACTAATACTTTCTTAGGTTGTTCAAGAGTAGTTAATACATTTTTGAATTCTTTTGTTTTTGGTGCTTCAAAACCAAAAGTATCTACAATTGTAAAGCTATTTTCTTGAACTTTAAAAGATAATGCAGAACGTAATGCTAAACGACGCATTTTCTTTGGCATTTTATATGCATAGCTTCTTGGTGTTGGTCCGAATACTACACCACCACCACGCCATTGTGGAGCACGGATTGTACCTTGACGTGCACGACCTGTACCTTTTTGTCTCCATGGTTTACGTCCACCACCACGTACTGCTGAACGATTCTTAACAGCGTGAGTACCTTGGCGTAATGACGCACGTTGTAAGTTAATAGCTTCAAATAGAACGCTATTATTAGGTTCGATAGCAAATACTGCATCGTTTAATTCAACTGAACCTGATTTTGATCCGTCTACTTTTAAAACATCATAATTAGCCATTATGCAATTTCCTCCTTTCGCTTCTTAATTATTTATTACCTTTTTTTATTGAAGTTGTGATTTCTACTAAACCTTTTTTAGGTCCAGGTACATTGCCTTTTACTAAAATCACACTATTTTCAGTGTCAACTTGAACGACTTCTAAGTTTTGAACAGTAACAGTGTTTCCACCCATACGTCCTGGCATTTTTTGTCCTTTAAACACTTTTGAAGCGTCTGATGCCATACCTACAGAGCCTGGCGCTCTATGGAAATGAGAACCGTGAGCCATTGGTCCACGACCTTGTCCATGACGTTTAATAGCACCTTGGAAACCTTTACCTTTTGAAACGCCTGTAACATCAATGATGTCACCAGTTTCGAATGTATCAACTGAGACTTCTTGACCTACTTCGTATTCGTCAACGTTAACGTTGCGGAATTCACGAATGAAGCGCTTAGGTGCTGTGTCAGCTTTTTTAGCATGACCTTCAGCTGGTTTATTAGCATATTTATTAGATTTAGAACCTTTCTTATATGCTTGTTTATCTTCAAAACCTACTTGGATAGCATTATAACCATCAACTTCTTCAGTTTTCTTTTGTAATACAACGTTTTGACTAGCTTCTACAACTGTTACAGGGATTAATTCACCATTTTCACCGAAAACTTGTGTCATCCCAATTTTTCTTCCTAAGATTCCTTTGGTCATCGAAAGTCCACCTCCTATATTGTTCTATTATAATTTAATTTCGATGTCTACACCTGATGGTAAGTTTAAGCCCATTAGAGCATCTACCGTTTTAGGTGTTGGATTAACAATGTCGATTAAACGTTTATGAGTACGTTGTTCGAATTGTTCACGAGAATCTTTGTACTTATGCACAGCACGAATAATTGTATAAACTGATTTTTCTGTTGGTAATGGAATTGGTCCAGAAACATCTGCACCAGAACGTTTTGCAGTTTCAACAATTTTTTCTGCTGATTGATCAATCACACGATGATCATAAGCTTTTAATCTGATTCTGATTTTTTGTTTTGCCATAATTTTCCCTCCTTATTCGTCTACATTTAAGTGATAGACTTCTCCACGAAAACTATCTCACACAACGCCATGGCAAAGCGGCCGGGTGTGTCAGTAACCTTTCGCTTCATCGCTTTTCATAAAGTCCAACATTAAATATAATACATGAAAAACATTGATAATTCAAGGTTTTCCAGTAATCTTATATATAACTGTCTAACACATACTTGATAATTGTACTTTAAATGATGATGTTGTTCAACCATTTTAGAGAAATTTTTTTACTTTTTATTTTCTAATGTTAAACATTCTAAATCAAATCAATATTATTATTCTCAATTATTATATATAATAGTAGTTGAATGGGAGTGATAAAATGAAAAATGGAGTGAAAATATCTTTGGCAATCATAGGAGTCTTTCTTATTGTCTGTGAATTTTTCTATGGTATTCCATTTCTAGGTGGCAGTGTAATTCTAAGTTTTGGATGGCAACCATTGTTGTTTAACGCTCTTCTATATCTTGTGCTCATCATTATATTATTAGTGGATTCACAGAACTCAATTAAACCTATGTTTGTCATTCCTTTCTTAGGATTAATAGGATCCTTCGTTGCGTTCTTACCAGTTATAGGTATGGTAATTCATTGGATTTTATTCTTCTTAATGATTTTCTTCGTATTTATTGTCTTAGCTGCACCCACTTATATCCCTAATAAAAATGCAAGGGTCGTTTATACTCAATATAAAAAACGAATTAAAGGAGATAATGATTAAAATTCATACTATTATACAAAAAGGAGCTGAAACTTCAACGTTTCAACTCCTTTTCATTATTTATGAACGAATATAAAATATAATATAAACAAAGCCATTAAAAAGTACATAATTGGATGAACTTCTTTATACTTTTTAGTGATAATCATTGTTATTGGATAAAAAATAAATCCACATGCAATACCAGTGGCAATAGAATAAGACAATGGCATCATAATGATTGTAATAAAAGCTGGTACTGCAACTTCAAATTGCTTCCAATTTATATCAGCAAAATTAGCCGCCATCAATACACCTACTACGACTAAAGCAGGTGTAGTTACTGCACTTGTTACAACTTCTATTAACGGACTAAAGAATAATGCTAATAAGAAACAAATACCCGTGACTATACTTGCAAATCCTGTTCTAGCCCCTACAGCTACGCCAGAAGTAGACTCAATATATGATGTTGTGGTAGTTGTACCAAACACAGAACCTACAATAGTTGCTAAAGAGTCAGAGAATAACGCTCTTCCAGCTCTCGGTAATTTGTTATCTTTCATCAATCCTGCTTGCGTGGCAACAGCTACTAACGTACCAGCTGTATCAAAGAAATCAATAAACAAGAATGTTAAAATAACAATTAGGAATTGAATAGTAAACAGTTGACCAGGATCTTTAAATGATTCAAATGCCGCACCAAAGGTTGGCTTGATACTTGGAACTTCTCCAATTATTCCTGATGGTGGATGAATTTGACCAGTTAGCATACCCGCTACGGCAGTTACAATCATTCCTATAAAAATTGAACCAGGAATTTTCATAGCATATAAAATGACCGTAACAATGATTCCGAAAATCGCTAAAAGTACTGGTGCTTCAGTCAAATGTCCTAATTTTACTAAAGTTGAATCACTTTTAATTATTATCCCTGAACTTTGTAACCCCACAAATGTGATAAATAAACCAATCCCTGCCGAAACAGCTAGCTTCATTTGATGAGGGATAGCATTGATAATAACTTCTCTTAAACCAGTAACAGTAAGTAATGCAAAAAATATACCAGAGAATAGAACACCTGTTAATCCTACTTGCCAAGGAATTCCCATAGTTAATACTACTGTAAAAGCAAAAAATGCATTTAACCCCATACCAGGTGCTAAAGCAATTGGATATTTAGCAATTAATCCCATAAATAATGATCCAACAAACGCTGCTAAAGCTGTCGCTACAAAGATGGCACCTTGATCCATCTTCATATCACTTGTTGCACCTTTTACACCAGCTAAACTTAAAATTTGCGGGTTTACAGCTAGAATATATGCCATTGATAGAAAGGTCGTAATTCCACCTAAAATTTCATTTTTATAACTTGTCCCATGCTTATCGAACTGGAAGTACTTTTTCACAATGAATGCTCCTTTATTTGAAATACTTTAATAGTTTAATATCAAATTTCTTAAAAAACAATACCAAAAACGAACTTTTTAGTTGAAAGTCACAAAGAAGTTCGATATTTATCTACAATTTGAGATTTTTCAGAGCATCTTTGAATGGATTATTGTCGATTTCTTCTTTTTTATTTATATATTTTTTCATTTCTTTACGTGAAACTTTACCATTCGTTTTATCTCTCATTCTTTTGTCCATTTGTGATTGAGTTTCTGTGTGGCCACATACACATCTATAAACAGCTTCTTTCCCTTTACCGAATAAAGTCATTTTTTTCTTACAATTAGGGCAACGTGCATTAGTCTTGCGTTGAATATTTTTCTTAGTTTTACATTTGGGATCTTGACATACAAGCATCTGTCCATTTTTAGTTTTGACTTTTATCATAAACTTACCACATGTTGGGCACTCGGTTGTTGTTAAATTATCATGTTTATATTTTTGCTCACTGCTTTTAATTTTATTTACTACTTTAAATGTAAAGTTTTTCATTTCCTGTATGAATTTCTGAGAATTATATTTCCCCTTTTCGATAAGCATTAATTTTTCTTCCCATTGGGCTGTTAGTATAGGTGAGGTTAATTCACTTGGAGACAATTCTAAAATTTGTTTTCCTTTTGATGTAACTTTAATTTTGCCATCTCGCGACTCTAAAGCATTCATGTTAAATAACTTTTCTATAATATCAGCCCTAGTTGCTACAGTTCCAATCCCCCCCGAATGTTTGAGTGTTTTTGCATACTTTTTATCATTCAAATCAATATGATTTTGTGGATTCTCCATGGCTTTAAGTAATGAACCTTCGTTAAAATATTCCGGTGCCTTTGTTTCATGTTCATGAATCTCAATACGATGTACTTTAAATAACTGACCTTCTTTAAAAGAATGCGTTAAAGTATGCGAAGAGGTTTGATCTTTTAAAGCTTTATATCCTAATTGTTTAGGTATTATCTCTTTTAAAACAAAATTGTAATCTTTCAGTTGTGCATGGATTGTTAAAACTTCATATAAATAAGGATTCATTAAATTTTCTAAAAATCTTTCTGCGATTAGCATATAAATTTTAAACTCTCGTTGACTCAATTGTTCAATAGATGGTCTAACCTCTGTGGGAATAATCGCATGATGATCTGAAACTTTTTGATTATTAAAAATATGCATTTTAGAAGAAAAGGACTCAGAAATTAAATCTCGAACATGAGATTTATAATCTGTAGCTAAAATTGCTCTTAACCGTTCTTGAATTGTATCGACCATATCATCTGTTAAATAATTAGAATCTGTACGGGGATAGGTTACTAACTTATGTCTCTCATATAAATGTTGTAATGTATTTAGTGTCTCCTTTGGCCCCATCTTGTAACGTTTATATGCCTCTTGTTGTAAATCTGTTAAATTAAATAAAGGTTGCGCGTAAGATTTCTTATTTTTTCCTTTAACTTCTAATATCTTTCCTTCTTGATGTTTAATTTTATGTTCAATCAATTCTAATTCTTTTTTATCTTTATATCGCTTTTGTTGCTTAAGGTTTAAATCGTAACCATCAACATTAATGGATAACGTGTAATATTTTTCTGGTTTAAAATAGTTAATCTCATCTTGTCTTGATTTAACTATTTGTATTGTTGGAGTTTGTACACGACCTAATGATAATTGTGCATCATATTTTGTCGTTAGTGCACGTGTTGCATTAATCCCTACTATCCAATCTGCTTCACTTCGTGCAAGTGCTGCTTCATATAAATTTTGATACGCGTTTCCATTTTTTAACTGTTTAAATCCTTCTTGTATGGCTTTTTTTGTAACCGAACTAATCCACAAACGCTTGATTGGTTTTTTATTACCTACTTTATCTAAAATAAGACGAGCTACTAGTTCACCTTCTCGTCCAGCATCTGTTGCTATAATAATTTCTTTAACATTTTTATCTAAAATTAAAGATTTTACAATTTTAAATTGTCTATTTGTTTTACTAATCACTACTGTTTTCATTTTCTTAGGAATGATAGGTAAGTCTTCTAAATTCCATTCTTTATATGAAGGGTTATATTGTTCAGGCGTTGCATTTGTCACAAGATGCCCCAATGCCCAAGTTACTATATACTGTTTCCCTTCTATATAACCATTACTTTTTTGTTGAAGATTCAAAGCATTAGCGATATCTCTTCCGACAGATGGTTTTTCAGCTAAGATTAAAGATTTCATTTTAATTTTCCTTTCACATTTATAAAATACATCATGTTATAGAATTACATACATTGTAACATGTATCTTTTTGTAAATTACTATATATAAAATTAATTAAGATAGTTATATATACATATCTTGTTCAATCATATAGTTCAAAAACACATTATCACTTAATACGAATATTTACTTACTAAAAATTTCAACACTTTTAAGGTGTTGTTTTTTACTTCTTTTTTTAATTACTATAGAATGATTTCGAGTGTAATTGGGACACTTAATTTTGTTCTTAGGAGAGTGAGTAATAAGTGCAAATTGTAGATTTTTTGATAGCACTTTTACCAGCCCTGTTTTGGGGTAGTGTAGTCATTATAAATGTTTTTGTAGGTGGTGGACCATATAATCAGATTCGAGGTACAACTTTAGGTACACTTTTTATCGGATTTTCTCTACTTGCTACTGGACACGCAGCGTTTGATAACCTTACAGTAATTATTGTCGGTTTAGTATCAGGAGCTCTATGGGCTTTTGGTCAAGGTAATCAATTAAAATCAGTGCATTTAATAGGTGTATCTAAAACGATGCCTATTTCAACGGGTATGCAACTTGTCGGTACCACTCTATTTAGCGCTATTTTCTTAGGTGAATGGAGCACGATTGTTCAAGTAGTGATGGGACTTATAGCAATGATCTTATTGGTTGTAGGTATTTCTTTAACATCACTTAAAGCCAAAAGCGAAGGCAAATCCGATAACCCAGAATTTAAAAAAGCAATGGGAATATTACTTCTATCAACAATCGGTTACGTAGGTTATGTCGTTCTTGGAGATATTTTTGGAGTAAGTGGTACAGATGCTCTCTTCTTCCAATCAATTGGTATGGCAATTGGAGGATTAATCCTTTCAATGAACCATAATACTTCAATTAAATCTACTGCTCTAAATCTTATACCAGGTGTTATCTGGGGTATCGGTAACTTATTTATGTTCTATTCACAACCTAAAGTTGGTGTAGCAACTAGTTTCTCATTATCACAACTGCTTGTTATTGTTTCAACTTTAGGGGGTATCTTTATTCTAGGGGAGAAAAAAGATCGTCGCCAAATGATTGGTATTTGGTCAGGTATTATCGTTATAGTTATAGCTTCAATCATTTTAGGCAACTTAAAATAGAATTTTAAACTTTAGGGAGGTAACATAGTGTTTGAAGAATTAGAAAATAAAGTGGTTCTTATTACTGGAGCTGCCACTGGAATTGGCAAATCTATTGCGGAAAATTTTGGTAAAGCTAAGGCCAAGGTTGTTATAAATTACCGTTCTGATCGACATCATGATGAAATTGAGGAAATTAAACAAACTGTTGCTAAATTTGGTGGTCAAACATTGGTGGTTCAAGGTGATGTTTCAATTGAAGAAGATATTAAACGAATGATTGAAACAACAATTAATCACTTTGGAACTTTAGACATTATAATTAATAATGCTGGATTCGAAAATTCAATCCCAACTCATGAAATGTCGATTGACGACTGGCAAAAAGTTATTGACATAAACTTAACTGGCGCCTTTGTGGGTTCAAGAGAAGCCATCAATCAATTTTTAAAGGAAAACAAGAAAGGTACTATTATTAACATTTCGAGTGTTCATGACACTATTCCATGGCCTAATTATGTACACTATGCCGCAAGTAAAGGTGGCTTAAAATTAATGATGGAAACAATGTCAATGGAATATGCCCAATACGGTATTCGTATTAATAATATATCTCCTGGGGCAATTGTTACTGAACACACTGAAGAAAAATTTTCTGACCCAACGACGCGTGAAGAAACAATAAAAATGATACCTGCACGTGAAATTGGAAATGCTCAAGATGTAGCTAATGCAGTACTATTCCTATCTTCAGATCTTGCAAGTTATATACACGGTACAACATTGTACGTTGATGGTGGCATGATGAACTATCCAGCATTTATGGGTGGTAAAGGTTAAGTAGCATTTTTCAATTTTAACTAGAAATAAAATGTCATAAATTAGTAATGAATAGTAGTCTTAAAAAGTATCAGTCATCGACTGAATATAAGTGACAAACTATAATAAAAAAGCTATGAAGATATCTACAATGATACATTTCTTCATAGCTTTTTTAGTTATATAAATAAGTATATTGATTATGCAATCAATTTTTATACAAATACAGCTTGATAAATATACAAAATGATAATGCTAATAATAATGGTTAAATTAGTTACCATTCCAACAAATGGTAATGTCTTATATTTGAATTGAATCGAATATGGTATGATTGCTACTCCTACTGGTAATAACCACGTTATAAGCAAGGTTGTTTTAATCATATCATCAGATACAGGTAATAAAAAGTGAACTAGTGTTCCAGCTAACATACCTAACCCGTAATGTAAACAAAGATATTTAATTGTTACAGGGAGGTATTCTCTCTCAATACTAAAATTAAGCATTACACCTAATAATATCATGGATAAAGGCATATTCGCCTTTGATAATACACTAAAGAAATCAATAGCTGGTTGCCATATATGAATATGAGACATGTTCAATCCAAACATAATCATATAGGTTACTAATGGGACTGATTGAACTAATTTTTTTCCTAAAAATTTGAAGTTAAATTGGTCACTACCTTCGCTAAAATAACTTCCTACAAAATAAGTAATACCAAACATGATAATGGCCCCACCAATATCAACCATTCCGAAATATATCATACCTTTAGATGGCCATATCGCTTCAACCAACGGATAAGCAAACAAACCAATATTCATAGATCCAGTCATCATACCAACAGAACCACGCATATGGTTATCATATTTTCTAAAGAACCAAATTACAATAATTTTAGCTACTATACCGTAAATAATCATCATTATAGGTAATATTGAAAAAGATACATCTAATTTTGCACTATTTAAGTTAACTATAACGAGTGAAGGTAATGTAACATTTAACACTAAAGTTGAAAGTACTTGACTATCAGTTGCTTTCAAGTAATTCATACGTTTAAGAAAATAACCAAGTGCTATTAATAATATAATTATGACAAATTGTTCAGTCACATTGATTCCTTCTTTCTAGTTTATACAAATGAGTACTTTGATATCGTGTCCCACTTATTTAGAAGTATCGTATTTCGTGATATAATCTTTATTAAATGTAAAAATTACTACTATTAACCCTTTGAAGAGGAGAATGATACGATGGACTTGAATTCAAAGTTATCAGAACTTAAATATGATTATACACGATTACAAAACGATTTAGAAAAACGTGAGTCGCTTCATCAAGATATTGACCCTCTACTTAAACAACTTGAAAATATTGAACAAGAAATCTCCTATATACGTTCAAAATTAAATCAACAATCTTAAAATTTAGCACGTTGATTGTTTAACCCATAAGTATAAATTTAAACTACAAAATTTATTAAAATTTTTTGCCAATTGTAGATGACATTAGAATCTAAAAATCAATGTTTTAAACATTGTTATCATATTGACAATCAATAACTGATTTAATAAACACGTATATCTAGAATTTTTAAATTTTGGTTTGCAAAGCAACTTATGAAGCTACGACAACCAATTAATCTCTACTCGTATTCTAGTCATATGATTTTTATCGTGCTAATATATTATTCGTAATAGAAAGGGTGGCTCTTTATGAAACTTTATCTTATTTTATTGCCTGTTTTATACTTAATTGTTTCGTACATTAGTATTTTTAAAATGCATTCTGTCATAACTCGAATCTTGAGAATTGTTATGGGCATATTGTTACTATTTGTAGTTGCTTTGACAACGTTACAATTCCCTAAAGAAAATTGGTGGGTATTTGTCGTTTTATTGCTTTTAGTTGGTAATGTTGAAGTGACTGGTTTTAAAGAATTAAAAGATGATAAAAAAGGTGTTAGTATCTTGAATATCTTATCACTTTTATTATTTGTTATATTTATTATTTTAATTTTTATACTATATTAAAAAATAAAAACGACTTAGGTAAGTATAATCATCTTACCTAAGTCGTTTTTTTTACATATTAAACTTTTTAGTAATTTTATTTTTTAAAGTGAATAAAATTTCGTATATAACCGGTACTACAAAGAGTGTGAGTAGCGTTGAAGAAATTAATCCACCTATTACTGTTGCAGCCATACCTTTTGAAATTAATATTGAACTGTCATGACCAAATAACAACGGCACTAGTGCACCTATTGTTGCAATTGCTGTCATTAATATAGGTCTTATCCGTGTACCACCCGCTTCTATCAATGCCTGTTTCATCGGCATACCTTGTTTTTCATTGTTAATAACACGATCGATTAATACTATAGCATTCGTAACAACGATACCAATTAACATAAGCATACCTATTAAACTTGGAACTGAAATAGTTTCTCCGGTAATGATGAGTGCAAGTACTACACCGATAACCGTAAATGGTAATGAGAACAAGATTGTAAATGGTGCCAGACCACCTCTAAATGTAATAACTAAAATTAAATAAACAATGATAATTGCTGCTATCATCGCCATAGCAAGCTGAGAAATAGCCTTATCAATGTCATCAGTTGCACCGCCGACATTAATTTTAATATGACTAGGTTTCTCAAGGTCTTTCACTTTAGCCATAACTTGTTGAGATTTACCACCCACATCTTTATCAGTCACTTTACCTGTAACAGTCGTAGCATAATCGCCATCTTCTTGAGTCAGTTTACTTGGTGTATATGATTTTTTAAGAGATGCTATTTCACTAAGTTTAATCGTACCGCCCGTAGGCTTATTTAGTTTAATGTTTTTAATTTTTTGAGAAGACCAATCTGTTTGCTTATTTTGTTTGACCTTTACATCTATAGATTTACCCTTTTCATTAACTGTAGAAATTGTTTTCTCAGGTAAGTTTTCATTAAGATTCATCGCAAGTTGTGAAGCAGAAATACCATTATCTGCAGCTTTATTTTGGTCAACTTTTATTTCATATTGGTCATACGTCTGTGATAAATCAGATTTAACATTCGTTATGCCTTTAATATCAGTCATCATTTTCTCTACACGGTTGACTGTATCTTTCATTGCACTTGTATTAGGTCCTTTGACAGTTACTTCAACAGAATTATTACCTGCTCCTGTTCCTAAATCTTGATTTTTCCATTCTCCAGGTTGTTTAAATGTCTCGATATGTTTAAGTACTTTATCAGGCTCTTCATCAAAATTAGGCGTGTCAGATTGATATTTAATCATAATTGCCATGCTGTTGGTACTACCGGTAGGATCTTGTGGTGTAGGACCACCTATAGAATATTGAACAGTTTCTACTTTATCTTTTTTATCTAAATAATTTTGTACTTTTTCAGCATGTTGTGTCACAGATTTCTGTGTTTCTCCAGGTTTTGGAGTATATGTTAGAGCTAAAAATTTATTATCTCCAGTTGAAATATAACTCGTTCCTAGATTTCTTGCGCCTATGACCACACTTCCAA
This sequence comes from Staphylococcus sp. GW823-FHT05F06, assembly GCF_058795495.1. Taxonomy (NCBI): domain Bacteria; kingdom Bacillati; phylum Bacillota; class Bacilli; order Caryophanales; family Staphylococcaceae; genus Staphylococcus; species Staphylococcus sp. GW823-FHT05F06. The sequence continues at coordinate 64,103 of NZ_JBXAHW010000010.1, forward strand.
CTAAAATAAAAATACTAACTATAAGCACAATCCATTTATGATTAAGTGACCAATTCAAAGCGCTTCTATAGGCTCTCCCAACTGTTCCTAGACCTTCTTTTTGTTCCCTATTTTTAACGCCATTTTTAAAAAATGTTGCACCTAAAGAAGGCACTAGGGTAATCGAAACAAGTAGTGAAGCTAATAAACTAAAAGTAATGGCTAGCGCAAATGGTCTAAACATTTCACCTACTGAACCTGACACAAACACTAGTGGTAAAAACACTACTATAGTAACAAGGGTCGATGACATAATAGGTTTAAATACTTCTCTAGTAGCGCTTATAATTAAATTTTCACCTTTGAGCTTCTCATTCGGATCAGATAATCTTCTAAATATATTCTCAACGACAACTATAGAATCATCTATAACTCGCCCGATTGCAACCGTTAATGCACCTAAAGTAAGAATATTTAATGATACGTTGCTTAATTTTAATGCTATGAGCGCAATTAATATTGACATTGGTATAGATACAATTGAAATAGCTGTAGTTCTTATATTTCTTAAAAACAGAAGAATAACGATAATAGCAACAATCGTACCGAGAGCGGCCTTTTCAACCATAGTATAAAGAGAGTCTTCAATAGGTTTAGCAGTATCCATTGTTTTAATAGATTTCATTCCACTCTCATTACGTACAAATTCATCTACTTTTTTCTGAACTTCTCTCGCAACTTGCACAGTATTAGCATCTTGTGATTTCATAATTTGTAAGTTAACAGCATCTTTTCCATTTGTCTTGGATATAGAAGTACGTTCATCACCGACACTAATATCTGCTAAATCTTTAAGTGGTACAGATGGCATTTGGCCTTTCTGTGCCATATGAGTTGAACTATTAGTCGAGCGAGTATTATCACTTGGCATTAGACTATCACTGTCGGAATCGCTATCATTTTGTGCAGCTTGTCCAGAAATAGATAAAGGGATTTTAAGATTTTTAAAAGCGTCTACAGATTTAAATTGACCATCAACAACAATAGATTTATTACTCTTATTAAATTGGAAAAGTCCTAATGGCGTTTCACGTGTAGCCGTTTTTATATAGTTCTCAACATCGTTTGCAGTTAAACCTTTTTCATCTAAATTTTTTTGTTTAAACTTTAACGATACTTCACGATTAGTTTGACCGTTTAATTGTGCATTTTGTACACCATCAATGGTTTGTAATTTTGGTACGAGCTGTTGATTTAACTTTTTAGTAACGTCTTTTAACTTTTGATTATTACTCGTAAAAGAATATGCCACAATTGGAAAAGCATCCATAGAGTTCCTTGTTAATTCGGGTTCACCAACGCCATCTTTAAACTTAATTTTGTCGATTTCTTTTTTTAATTGTTCTTCAGCTTTATCCATATCTGTACCATTATCGTATTCTACAGTTACTATAGAAGCATTAGGTATAGATTCAGTCTGTACACTATTTACGTAGGCCAACGAGCGTACTTGATTATCAATCTTGCTACTTATTTCATCTTGTGTTGACTGGGGTGTTGCTCCAGACATTGTAGTTTGAACTGAAATAACTGGATTTTCAACATCTGGTAATAATTCAAGTTTTAATTTGGCGCTTGAATAAACGCCACCTAATATAATTAAAACTACCATCAAAAAAATAGCGAATTTATTACCTAACGAAAATTGTAATAATTTTTTAATCATTCATTTTTTCCTTTCTTATAAAAAATCTGAACGCTCTCAATTTATCTATAGAAGCGTTCAGATCTGAATGTAGTAGTTATTTACCTTTAAGTTTACGTGATATTTTAATTTTAGCTTTCGTTAAACGAGGTTTCACTTTCTCAACTAAATGATATAGCGGTTGATTTAATACATAATCAAATTCTCCAATTTTTTCACTTAAATATGTACCCCAAACTCGTTTAAAAGCCCACAACCCATAATGTTCTGAATCTTTATCAGGATCATTATCTGTACCACCAAAGTCATAGGTTGTTGCACCATGCTCACGTGCATATTTCATCATTTCAAATTGCATGTGATGGTTTGGTAAGAAATCACGATAGTCATTCGAGGAAGCGCCATAGAGATAGTAAGATTTGTTTCCTGCAAACATTAAGAGTGCTCCTGACAAGTAAATACCTTCTGGCTCGCTTTTTTCAAGTTCTGTTAAATCCGATTTTAATTCATTTGTTTTCTTAATTTTATTATCAATATCATTAAGTTTATTAAGTGTCTTTTTATCTTGCTTTTTTGATTGTAATTTCTCTTTCTCAGCTAATTGTGCTTCAAGATCTTGATTAACCGTATCTAATACTGGCTTAGGCTCTAATTTAACAAGGAAGAGTTCTGCATCACCGTCTTCATGAAGTGCATCATATATATTTTCAAAATAACTAATATCTCGAGTTAAAAAACCATCTCTCTCCCCAGTTATCTTCATTAAATTAGCAAAGATTTTAAGCCCCTCGCGATTTGATCGTTCTACTTTAGTTCCACGCTTCAGTGCAAGTCTTACTTTTGAACGATTTCGACGTTCGAAACTTTGAACTAATTCATCATCTGTTTTGTCAATAGGCGTAATCATAGTCATTCTTGGTTGAATATAGTCTTTAGACAGTCCTTCTTTAAAACCTTTATGTTTAAACCCAAGCTCACGTAGATTTTTAAGTGCTTCTGCACCTTTATCTACTTCGACATCGGGATCTATTTTGATAGCATACGACTTTTCATCTTTTGCTACTTCTTTAGCATAGCTAAGTAGAGCTTCTAACACTTCTTTATTATTATAATCAGCTACAAATCCCCTAGATACATAGCATAAAGTGTATGGAAGTTTAGGTATTTTTTTGAATAGTAGCTGGCCAACACCTTTAATTTGACCATTTTCACCGACAGCAATTCTTCTTGAATACCATCCTGTTAATTTTTTCGTATCTGCCCACTTAGATAATTGTAATAAATCACCATTGGGATGAGATTTCACAAATGCGTCATGTTGTTGATTAGTGATGTTCATCTTTTCCATGGTTTAAAATATCTCCTTTATTTTACAGTAATTTTAATTATACATCTTAATGAGAACGATGTCGACGATGTCACTTTCAAACCGTTTTAGTTCTTTCAATACTATTACCCTTGATATAATGATTACTAACAACTAGTAAAGAGGTTTTTATATGAGAAAGTTTATTTTATTGTTATTTATTATCCTAAATCTCGTGGCAATCATTATTACAATCAATCACCCACTAACAATTTCATATTTTAGTCTTCGTGTCATCTTCGTAGCATTTATATTTATTATATCCATTTTTTTTATTTTTTTACGTACCACAAACTATGAATTGATTCTAAGTATTTTATCTACCGTTTTCGCTTTCATACACATCGGTTTAATTATTCACAGTGCCTATCTATATTTATACTAGTTGGGTGGCTCAAAACGATATTTAGCACCACGTATAAATATTGAATATGGTGCTGTGGCATTGATATCGGTCATTATTAATGTATGAAAACCTGAATCTTTGCCGTCTTCTATTTTATAGATAACTTCATCAGTTTCTAATTTGAGATCAGTAGATGTAGCCGTTTCATTTACTATTTTCAGGTTATACCATTCTTTCCAAAGACTTACTGTTGTTTCACGTTGAGTGCTAGTAATAATCACCTCTTTAATTTTAAACGATGACAAGTTGAAATTATGTATTTGTGATAGGTTTTGCTTTTTGTTGTTATCCCATTCTATAAAGAAAGGTGGTTTGACTGTATAGTCAGGGTTAGCAATATATAGCAATCTCCAACGAATTTGATGACCTTTTTTATTTTCTCTTTCCATATCAATAGGACCTATCACATCAACGCCTCTATTTTCTAAAGTACTTTTAACCTGATTTATATCCTTTGTTCTAAAACAAATACCTTTAAACCCTTGTTTAAAATGATCCTGCACTATTTTTGTAGCAACTGATACACGACCTTCTTCAGTTTTAGCTATATTGCTAAGTTTTGACTCATTTTCAACATCTAGCAATTCGATATAACTATTTTTAATCGGTGCTATTTGATTAAAGGTGCCCAAATGATGATGTCTTCCACCATTTTGCAATTCTAATATTTCTCCGGGAAACTTAAATGACTCTAATTGATGTAAATAGTGAATGATATGGTCTAATTTTAAGTTCAACTTTCTCCCCCTCCACATGTTATTGCTCATTTTAACAAAATCTAACTTTAATTACTTTAAATATTAAAAAGGAATCTAAGACCATTGCAAAATTCACATTTTAGTCATATAATTGTCTCTGTCTTTTAAATAGTTAGCCAAGCTAACTAATATAACAATGAGGTGTTAGATATTTTAACCAATGAATTTTTCAATAGTTTTATAGGTATATATAGACCCTATATTAAACTTACACAACCTATATTAGATCAGCATCAGATTCATACTGGCCAATGGCTTGTGCTAAGAGATATTGCCAATTATCAACCTACTACCCTTGTAAAAATTTCTCATCGTCGTTCAATAGAAAAGCCTACAACACGAAAGTTGATTAAAGTGTTGTTAGACAATGGTTGGGTCATGACAAAAACAGGAGTTGATAAGAGAGAGAAATTATTGAGTTTAACTGACAAAGGCCAAAGACTTTTTGAAACTATTAATAAAAAGATCACTGTCATTCAACAAGATATTATAAAAAAAACTGGATTAACTGATGAGCAAGTATTTGATATTACAAATGCGATGTCTCAAATTCATGAAGCAATGATAAAGGAGGAACAGTAATGAATCAGTCTACAATAATTAAAGACCCCATCTTTACGAAGAGTTTTAATATTAACTTTGCTATTAACTTTTTTGTTTATCTATGTATGTATTTATTAATTGTCGTTATCGCGAGCTATAGTAAATCAGAATACCATGCTTCTGATTCTGTTGCTGGACTCGTAGTCGGACTTTTTATAGTAGGATCATTAATAGGTCGATTTGTAACAGGTAAATACGTCAATCGATTTGGTCCAAAAAAAATTCTCATTTTTGGTTTAATATGTTTAGTAGTAACACAGCTACTTTATTTTATACCTGGTTCTGTTTGGTTCTTAATGATGGTGCGTTTACTGAACGGCTTAGCAACAGCGGTTGCTACAACTGCTACAGGAACAATAGCAGCATATATTACACCACCTACACGCAAAAGTGAAGGTATCAGTTTATTCTCATTAAGTTTGGTGTTGGGAACCGCTATTGGCCCATTTTTTGGTATGTTATTGATGAATTCCTTTTCTATCAATATTTTATTTACTATTTGTGTAATTTTAGGTGTCATAAGTGGTCTATTATCACTGTTAATTAAAATTAATTTCACAACAGTTAAAGAAAACACAATTACACATAAACGATTCAATTTGGCTCATTTTGTAGCCAAAGAAGCCATTCCGGTAGCATTCGTCATGCTATTAATCGGTGTTACTTACGCTGCAATTTTAACTTATTTACAGGCTTTTGCTGTTGAAAGAGATCTAGTTACATCAGCAAGTTACTTTTTCATTTTTTATGCTATTGCGTCCCTCATAACAAGACCTATTGCTGGAAGATTGATGGATGATAAAAACGAAAATGTAGTTGTTTATCCAGCATTTATCTTTTTAGTATTATCTTTTGTTCTACTGATGCTTAGTTTTAACGGATGGGTATTACTTATTGCAGGTATCGCATTAGGAATTGGTTATGGTAACTTGTCATCTTGTATGCAAGCTATCGCAATAAAAGTATCTCCATCAAATAAATATGGCTTAGCTACATCAACTTACTTTATTGGTTTAGATATAGGAATTGGATTTGGACCATCCTTACTAGGTCTTTTCACACATATGATTTCTTATAGTCAATTATATGGAATCATGGGTATTTTAGGATTTACAACTTTAGTCATCTATATTTTAGTGCACGGACGTAAGGTTTACAGCACTTCATATTAACTACTAGAATTTAAAAAAAACGTCTAAATTAACATACCTAAATATGTCAAAATGACTTTTATGTAAATTTTATTCCAACATTGCTATATCACTATGTTAGGGTATAAAAAATAATAAAAATATAGGGTATAAAAAATAATAAAAATAGTGGTTGGGACCTAATTTCTAGCAAAATAGCCAGTAAATGAGTTTTCATAAATTCATTTACTGGCTTCTTTATTTACAATACTTCGTATTGTTGGTTCGCTTTCTTAGGCGACAGCTTCAGCCTGTAGTCTTCAGCATATTGTAGAAACAATTCTAGAGACTGAATTCAGACATCATCGTGGTGGAATATCATACCATCCAAAAATGATGTTAAAAGTAGTTCTATATGCCTACACACAATCTGTGTTTTCAGGACGTAAGATAGAAAAATTACTTAATGATAATATCCGAATGATGTGGCTATCATAAAATCAAAAGCCTTCTTATAAAACGATTAATCAATTCAAAAACAAATAAAAAAATAATGAGGAATTATAGTTGGGAATATTTCAATGCCCAAATTAAAAAAGCTTTCAGAACCAAAACAAAACCATCTACAGTCAAAGTAAAATTGATGTGGAGCCTGATTTTGGATTTTCACTCGTATGTCCGTTCGAGGGATGAATAAAGCCAAAAGACAACTAAGATTTGTACTAATGACACTTAATATAATAAAAGTAACAACCCAACGAGCTGAAAATAATCAAAAAATCATAAAAAAGACAATTTCTATATTATTTCAATAGAAATTGTCTTTATTTACTTATCCTGGAACTTTATGTCCCAGGCTCATTTTATAATTTATTTAGCCACTTTTAGATTTAAAATTTACTGTCCTTAATTTGCAATACTAATTGTTTCAATTTCTCCAGTCATTTTGTCCAATAATTTCTTTTGCTTTGCATCGAAGAAATAGTAAACTTGTCTTTCATCGGTTTCTGAGCGTAATTTAGAAATGAGTTCTTTCTTATAGATTTTACGAATAATCACATCAATTTTACTAGTATCCCATAACATCTCGAAATGTAATGTGTCTCGTAACTCTTTACCACTAATTTTAGTGTCTGCATAGACCTTGTAAAGAACTACAAATTCTTCAATAGAAATACGATATGTTGTTTTAAGCCAATGCTTTAATTGACTTAATTCTCTCTCTGATTCAATAAAACGTTGTACTTTGTTACTCATAATAATATGCCTCCTAAGTTGATTCTTGGATGTTGTGTTTGTGCGATAAAACTCAATTGCTTATTTTTATTATATTACAGGTTTTGCATTTAATCTATAACAAATATTAAAATTGCCTCTAAATATTGTTTTGAAATTAAACAATTTAAACAATCAGTTATATGTTGAAAGGCATTTAAAATATCTAAATAGGTTTTGTCGTAGCTATATTAACTAACTAAATGTATAAAATTATGGATTTAAAATGTTTAACATGAAGACTTAAGCATATGTTGTCTATAAATACTCAAAACTGTATTAATTGTTTCTTGCTTATTTAATATAATTTATTAGTATTATAAACTTTTGAAACTAAATTTAAATGCTTAAAATACCATAAGTATTAAAATTCTAGACTAAGCCTATCCACCTATATAATTCATATTAATTTTTTTCTTTCTATTATTCTCAATAGTTTGCATCGTACGCTTATCAGAGTACTGATCGTTTCTAATACTCCACAATCGTTTAAATTGTGCTTTTAAATCATCATCTGTAGCTCCATTACGTATTAAGGCTTTTACATCAAACCCTTCTGAGGAGGCAAATAAACAACCATAAAATTTACCATCTGAAGACAATCGAGCACGCGTACATGTGGAACAAAATGATTCAGATACACTCGTAATTAGACCAAATTGTGCATCACTATCTTTATGTCGAAAATATTTAGCAACTTCCCCATAATATTTAGGCGCTACAGGACTTATCTCAAAATGTTGTTCTATCATATTAAGCATTTCTTCTTTAGTTACAACTTTATTGAAATTCCATCCATTATCGTTACCTACATCCATAAATTCAATAAAACGTACTTCGATATTTTTATTTTTAAAATAATCAATCATCGGGATAATTTGATTATCATTAACCCCTTTTTGAATAACCACGTTTACTTTAACTTCAAAACCTATTGATACTGCATAATCAATTTGTTCTAAGATTGTAGACGCTTTAATATTTCTATTGTTAATTTCTTGAAAAACGTTATCCTCAATCGCATCTAAACTTACATTAATACGTCGTAAACCAGCTTGATATAAATTTTTTCCATGTTTTTTTAATAACAAGCCATTAGTAGTCAATCCAATATCCTCTATACCATCTATGAGATTTAATTGCTCTACAAGTTTATAAAGATTGCGTCGTAAGAGAGGCTCTCCTCCTGTAATTCTTATCTTTTTAACTCCTAATTGAGCATAAATCTTTGAAATTCGTGTTAATTCTTCAAAAGTAAGCAATTCATTCTTAGGTAAGAAAGTGTAATCATCTCCAAAGATTTCCTTTGGCATACAATAATCACATCTGAAATTACATCGATCAGTGACCGATATTCTTAAATCCCGTATTGGACGGCCTAATTTATCTTGTATTACCTCTTTCATTGTTGGACCTCCTTATTCATTTATCTGCATTTTTAAAGAGTCCAAATCATGCTGAAAATTAATATTCTTATACCAATAATAAGGCGAGTCAATTTCAGTAACATCTAACCAATCTGTCGATAATTGTTTAAAGACATGCTTCAGACTTAAATGATTTGAATTTAAAGCTTTTTCAATAAAAGGAAACGTCGAAAGTGTATAAAAACCAATCGTCGGTATACATATTTCTCCTTCTTTAAATGCGACAATATCTAAACGTGATTCAATTAAGTTTGATACCATGAAATGATATAACCCATTCACTGCTTTACTTGTAATCATTGGTGTATCAACAGATACAATGAAAAACAATTCTTCATCCATGTATTGTTTCATCACTGAGTAAATTCCTGTTAGCGGCCCTTTATTTTGATGATGTTCGTCATCAATAATCACATATTCATATTCAAACTGAGAAGCTAATTGGGAATTAGTGCTAATGATAATGCGATTAAACATATTTGTAGATTTTAACGTTTCTATAATTTTTTGATAAAAATATTGATTATCAATTTTAGCAAAAGCTTTAGCTTTACCAAATCGGCTAGATTCTCCACCTGCTAAAATAATTGCTTTCATCTTGATCAACCCCCACTGACCGGTGGAATGAGCGCAATTGTATCTCCTGGTTGAACTATATCATCCTGTCTGACGAATTCTTCATTAACAGCTATTTGAAATTTTTTAGATTTAAGTTCACTATGGTGTTTTAATAAATATGACTCGAATTCTTGAACAGTTAATGTCGTATCTAAATGTATTGTTTCAGTAGATCGATTGAGCAACTCTTTTAACTCTGCAAAATATAAAATTTTCATCTTGCTTTCCCCTTTTTTGCTTCATTATATGTTCCCTTTTGATGACCTTGCCATTCAGCACCATCTTCCCAAATTTCCTTTTTCCAAATTGGAACAATTTCCTTTATGCGCTCGATGGCGTATTCATTCGCTGCATATGCTGCTTTTCTATGCGGTGAAGATACTGCAATTAAAACTGCAATATCTGATATTTGTAATGGACCAATTCGATGTACAATTGTTGTTATTGTTCCAGGCCACTTTTCTTCAATTTCTTTACCAATTTGAGCTAATTTTTTCTCAGCCATTGGTATATAAGCTTCATACTCTAAATGTTGTGTACGAATACCTTTAGTCCACTCTCTTACGTGACCAGTAAATACGACTACGGCACCTTGACGTTCGTTAATCGTAAAATCCCTATATTGTTCTGTTTCAATAGGTTGAGTCACGATTTCAAATTGCTTCATTTAATTCATTCCCTTATCCTTAATTAATTTATTGAGTAAGTGCTCAAGTTGATTACTTGCACGTGGATGATTGGTTTCTATTTTCCCTATGACGTGAGAAAGTCCTTGTAGACTTCTTAATTCATCATTATTTTTATAAACGATAATTTTATCATAATTTGCTTCTTTAAATCCCTCAACTAAAATGATACTACAATCAATTGTAACAGAATTTTCTATTATTTCTCTAAGCGATTGTTTCTTTTTACGTGTCACTGTTTGCTGTAAATGATGCCCCTGAACAATACTTTGGTCTGCGCCCGCAGCGAAATGTTTCATGTGGTCAACATCAGATGACTGTAATTCAATTTCTTCACCAATATGCCCGTGATGTTTAATTGTTACTACTGAATAGCCTCGTTCTTTTAAAAATGATATAGCATGGTTCATCAATGTGGTTTTCCCTGAATTTTTCATACCTACAATTTGTAAAATCATAGTATCAATTCCTCTTCAAAACTATTAGATTCGGTCAAAATCACATCAACAATGTTGCCCGCTTTAAATCCACGTGTGCCACCAGGAAGCATAATCATAGCATTAGCGTGCGCAATGGCTACAACTGCACCTGATTTATTAAATCCAGATGGTATTACTGTCATTCCAGCTTTTGTTAATGTTGCCTTAGCACGAATCAATCGTGTAAATGGGTTAGCTTTATTAAAATCTTCCATAAGTGTAGCTTTGATTATTTGCGGATAACAAGCTTTAGCTCCCATGAGCTTATTTACAGCAGGTTTGACATATAATTCAAATCCTGTATAGCAGGCTGAAGGGTTTCCAGATAAGCCAAATAAATATTTACCATCTGCAAATGCAACCGTAGTAACACTACCTGGTCTTTGAGCCACTTTGTTAAATAGTATCTGTGCTTGGATGGACTTGTATATTTCTGGTAAGTAATCAAAATCTCCTACCGACACACCTCCGGTAGTAATTACTAAATCATGCTCTGATAAAGCTTTTTTTACAACCTCAATACTCTTTTCGAGATTATCATGCTGAACTTTATACATTCCAACTTGTATTCCAAATTGTTTAGCTAATGCTTTAATCATTGGTCCGTTTGAATTTCGTATCTTTCCTGGTTCAAGCTCATCTTCTACTTCAAGCAATTCACTACCTGTAGCAATTACTGCAACAGTTGGTTTTCGAGCCACTCGCACTTTAGTATAACCGTATGTAGCTAAGACTGCTATCACACCTGAGTTAATACGCATACCTTTATGTAGTACAATATCACCAGCTTTTATTTCTTCACCTTGTAGCGAAATATTTTCTAAATGTTTAAAGGATTTTCTAATTGTAAAAGTTGTTTCAGATTCAATAGTTTGTTCAAACATTACTACGGCATCAGCTCCAGAAGGAATTTGAGCACCAGTCATTATTCGAATTGCTTGGTTTTTATCAATTGTTTTTTCTGAAACTGAACCTGCACCGATATGATCTATTACTTCAAATTCAATACGGTTTTCGCCACTTGCACCTTGTGAATCTTCACTTCTAATTGCAAACCCATCGTAGGGTGATTTATTAAATCTTGGTATATCATAGGTCGCAACAATATCTTCAGCAAGAATATGTCCTAAACTTTCATCTAAATTAATATTGATATTCTTCACTTCAACATGTTGTTTCATAATACGTTTAATTGCTTCTTTAACTGATATTGGCGTTCTTTTCTCTACAGACATACACTCATCTCCAAAAAATATTAATTTTCATGATATACTTACTCCTAATAGGAGGGAAAAAATGACTAATTTCACACATATTAATAAACAAGGTAATGCTAAAATGGTTGATGTTTCTAATAAAGAAATTACAAAACGTGTAGCAGAAGCACACTCAAGTATAATAGTTAATGAAAAAATTTATAGTCAAATTACTCAAAATACTAATAGTAAAGGAAATGTACTTAATACTGCGCAAATTGCTGGTATTATGGCAGCTAAAAACACTTCTACAATCATTCCTATGTGTCATCCATTACCACTTACAGGCATAGATATATCCTTCAAATGGGATTCAAATAATGATGATTCATATCGTTTAAATATTACAGCGGTCGTGTCTACAACAGGTAAAACTGGTGTTGAAATGGAAGCATTGACTGCTGCTTCAGTTACAGCACTTACAATCTATGATATGACAAAAGCTATAGACAAAGGCATGATAATTGGAGAAACGTACTTAGAATCTAAATCTGGTGGTAAATCTGGCGACTTCCACAGAAAAAATTGATAATTCTATTTATTGTATAAATTAAAGATTCGTACATTATATCTAATATCTTGAAATTACTTAATTCCTAATGTCTTTATTTAATTCAAACACTAAGTGACTCAATTCAGGTTTAATTAATTTTTCTATTGCAAGTTTAATTGCACCAGTTGAGCCAGGAAGTGCAAAAATTAAGGTGCTATCACAGGTACCTGCAATAGCTCGAGTTAATAATGCTCTTGTACCAACATCTTCGGTATAACTTAAGTATCTAAATAATTCACCAAAACCTTCTAATTCTTTAGTTAACAATGGGCGAACAGCTTCTATTGTCACATCTCTTTGTGAGATACCTGTTCCTCCCGTTGTAATAATGACATCTAGTTGATTTGACGAAGTTAACCAAAGCTTAAGTTGGTGTGTAATAGCTTCTATATCATCTTTAACAATTCGATAGTGGTTAATATCAACATGATTCTCATGTTGATTTATCAAAGATTGAATCAGTTGACCACCTTTATCAGAATCATAATCTCTCGTATCCGATACAGTCAAAATTGCTACATGAATCGGTCTGTTTAAATGAATATTCTGATGTTGATGTTTGTGCATGTTTATTCACTCCCTTATATTTAACCAAATAGTTGATGCATTAATTGAATTGCTTTTTTAGGTTCTGTCGTTCCATGTATCAAAAATCTACCTCCAGAAAATGCAACAATTCGATGTTCTCTAAACCTAAACATTGTCATATATAAATTCGTGCGATATTGAATATGATTTCGCTCGAGAAATGATAGTAATATTTCCTGAGAAATATCAGCATTTTTATATTGAACAGTGTCTCTTCCACATAAGATCGCGTAATCTTGTTGATGTTGATTAAGGTGTGGATATGTTGGAGCATTACCACAAGTTTTACAATCTTCATTTTGCATACGACTAAAACCAAATGTATAATGATCTCCTTCCCAAATATCCCCCGTAAGTGAAGTGTGTATTAACCTTATTACCAGTCAACAACTTCAATGCATCACTGAGTTGTAAACTGGTTGTCATTGTTACAGCTGGTTGAATAACTCCAACCGTATCACATGTTAAATTAATAGATGGTAATTGAGGCATTAAGCAATTAAAACACGGTGTTTCACCAGGAATAAACGTTGCCTGAACATATGTACTTTGTACAACACCACCATATATCCAAGGAATCTGATGTTTATAAGCAAAGTCATTAATTAACTGACGTGTATCAAAATTATCAGTTGCATCTAATATGATATCGACATGCATGCCATGTTGCTCTAAGAAATTGTAATTAACATGCTCAATATAAGCATCTATCTCTACATCTTTACGTATCTCTTTTAAAACTTTCTGTGCAGCGATCACTTTTGGTAGTACATCTTCTGCATCACGCTCTATAAAGAGCGTTTGTCGTTGTAAATTGCTAAATTCAATGTAGTCTCTATCAACAATAGTTAACTTATTTATTCCCGCTCTCACTAATCCCTCAGCTAAGTGTGTTCCTAACGCCCCCATACCTACTATAAGCACATGTTTTTTCTCAAGTAGACTTTGACCTTTTAAACCAATTTCCTTAAACAACACTTGTCTCGAGTATCTTTCTTGCATCAGATCCCTAAACCTCTCTTTATATTTTGAATATACAAATTATTGTTAAAATTAACAGATAAATAGCACTTCTTACTATATTTGTATACAATCTTCAATTGTTATAATCTTATGCGCCATTTGTTGCGCTTCATAATTTGAATGCGTTACAAATATAATAGGAATTTGCCATGCTTCGAATATTTTTAAAATTAATTTGATACCTTCTTTTTTTGTTTTATCATCTAAACTTGAAAAAGGCTCATCAAGCAAAATCAAATCGGGTTTCGTACTTAGCGCCCTTGCTAAAGCGACGCGCTGAGCTTCACCTCCTGATAAGGTCACAGGATACTTTTCAAGTAAATGCTCTATTTTTAGAGTATGAATAAGTTCATTGATATGTTCAGAAGGTTTAGTCATAAACGTTATGTTGTTATAAACATTCATATTGGGGAAAAGTTGATAATCTTGAAATAGATATCCTATACGACGTTGTTGAACCTTAACATTCAAATGGTGTCGTGAATCAGTTAATACACGTTTACCAACCTTTATATATGAATAATTTATAGCTTTCAAACCGGCAATTATATTTAAAATTGTTGTCTTTCCAATTCCAGATGGTCCCTGTATCGCATATATCTTAGGGTGTTGATCCTTTATATTTATATTAATTTTCGTCTGATTAAGAACACCATTCACTTTAATTGTGAGCATTTAATCAACCTCCCTAAACGTATCACGATTAACCAGATTTATGGTCGCTATGACAGTTACCGCAAACGCAACTAATACAAGCACCCATAACCATGCTTCATTTTCTTTCCCTTGCTCCACTAAAAAATAAATTTCTAAAGGCAATGTATTTGTTTTGTCTGGGATATAGCCAGCAACCATCAAAGTAGCACCAAATTCACCTATTGCTCTTGCAAAGCTCATCATAATACCTGCAAGAATAGAACGTTTAGATAATGGTAACACCAATTTAAGAAATATTTTTGTTTCACTTGCTCCCATCGTTCTTGCAGTATTTAACATCTTTGAATCTATACTTCGAAAACCATTCACTGTATGTTGATACATAAGGGGAAAACTAACAATGACAGATGCAATCACTGCACCTGTCAATGTAAATACAACTGGTAAGTGTAAGATATTAGTAAAGAATTCTCCTACAGGACTTCTTGTTGAAAATATAATTAATAGTATAAAACCAAGGACAGTAGGTGGTAACACAATTGGTAAAATGATAAAACTTTCTAATAGATTTACCCAATATCTTTTTTTATTGTATAGCCATTTAGAAATCAAAATGCCAAAAATAGTAACTATCATTGTACTGATTAAAGCAACACGAAAAGAAATCCAAAAGGACGTTAAATCAGGCATAGCTCTGAACTCCTTATACAGAAAATTGATATTCTTTAAGAATTTGTTTAGCTTTATTAGATTTTAAGAAGTTAATCCATTCTTTAGCTAATTTTTTATCTGAAGTTGCACCTGCTTTATAAGTAATTGGTTTGCTTAATTTAATTTCTTCGATGACTTTAACTTTATTTGCTTTTTTCTTTTGTTGATATAAGTCTGTTTTGTAAACGAATCCTTCCTGTGCATTTCCTTTTTCCACATAATTTAATACTTGTTTTACGTCTTTAGCAAAAATAATTTTATCTTTAACATCACCATATAAATGTTGATCATCTAAATATTGTTTTGCATATTTACCAGCAGGCACTGTTTTTATTTGTCCTAGTGCGAGTTTGTCGTTTTGATTTAAATCTTTTACAGAGGTATAACTTTTATTTTTATCGCCAATTAATACAAGTTGATTCTTTGCATAATTATAAGTGTCATGTGCTTTGTTTTTTTTCTTCAACAGGTCTATATCTTTAGTGTTAGCTGACATCATGACATCTGCCGGAGCACCCGCTTCTATCTGTTGTCTTAACGCACCTGATCCGCCATAGTTAAATTTAATTTCTACATTTGGATGGTCCTTTTTAAATTCATTTCCTAATGCTTTACTGACTTCAGTCAAACTTGCTGCAGCAGAAACTTGAAGTTCTTGTTTATCACCTTTTGTCGGTTGTTTTTCATTCTGTTCTTTATTCTGACCTTTCTCGTTGGTACAACCTGCTAACACTACACACAATGTTAAAATGATAACAAAAATATGTTTAATTTTCATGATAGCCTACCTCCATTTAACCTTTATTATACGCTTTAAATATTATTTGAAAAAGAAATAAAATGTGATAAATTATGTCATTATTTATACAACTATATGTACTTCAATTTACTTTACAAAATCTTCTTAAAAGTCCTTTCCTAATAATATGATATACAAAAGAGTGAGAATTGAGTTTCTTTTATGATAATAAGTAGTTATGATTCAAGGGGTAAAAAATGAAAAAAGATGTGACGCAAAAACAAACTATAATCAAATTTGAAAATGGACACTTATATACAGCATCGGATTCATGTATAACAGAGATGCCATTAACAATTAAAGTCAACGAATTTAAGTTTGCAACTATTATTTGTAGTCGAAACTATTTAGAAGAATTGACTTTAGGTTTTCTTGCATCTGAAGGTATATTCTTAAAGAGAAATGACTTACAATCCATTCATATCGACGAAAGTAAAGGATTCGCTCATGTGAAACTAACTCAATCAGTAGGCCATCACTTCGAACATCCTACAAAACGTGTGCTTGCTTCCTGTTGTGGTAAAAGCAGAGCCTTTTATTTTCAAAATGATGCAGCTATTGCCAAAACATCAATGACAACCATTTAACTTCAACCCTAACAAGTTATTAATATGATGACGCAATTACAGGATGCAAGTATTATTTTCAAACAAATGGGTGGTCTCCATAATGCTGCCATCAGTGATGGAAAAAATTTTTTGAACATCGCTACGAAATCTGACGTCATAACGCTCTTGATAAATTATACAGTTATTGTATTCAACGACATATACCGGTGAGAGATAAGGTTTTAATTTTTAGCGATCGTATTTCATCTGAAATTTTAATCAAAGCAGCTAAAATCGATGTAGAAATTATATTATCTAAATCTGCCCCTACTTCACTTGCAATACAACTTGCAAAAGATTTATACATTACCGCAATTGAGTTTATTCGAGAAAATCATTTTAATAGTCACCCAGAAAGAATCATAAATTAAATGAATTTTAAGATTAACATTTCATTTACGATCACCTTTTCAACTCATAAAAAATACCCAAGATGAATTGATTTAACAATCCATCTTAGGTTATCATTTCGATATAAAATTTCAATTAACTTAAATATTTTCTTTTAAAATATGATACTTAAAACCTTGATATACATATCCTTGTCTTAGATACATATCTTTAGCAGTATCTTTTCCATCTGCAACAAGAATAACAGGTCGCTCATTAGCCATACGTCCAACGTAAGCTTGTATTTCAGAACCGATACCTTGATGTTGGAATTCTTCTAAAACCCCAAAACCATCTATTTCTATTGTTTTATCCGTCATTATAATATCGACTATTCCAACTGGTTGATGGTTAACATATGCAACTAAACGTTCAATATCGTCCAAGTTATATGAGCTATAAATATGTTGTTTAACCATGTTGGCATAGCTATCACCAAAAGGCCGTGCAAACGCATCATAAACATGAAGGTAATCATTGATATTATTGCTTGATACAAGTTGAATATCTACGTCTCTTTTGCGGGAGAGCTCTTTTAACGCTTTAGCTTCAATGACATAGAGCTCAAGTACTCCTATCTGAAAACCTAGTTCACGTATTTTTTCCAACAATACTTCATCTATCTTTTCATTAGCTGGAAATGAAAATGAAAGATGATAGGATGATTGATTTAGATGCATTTTCTTTTGAACTTCAATGTCTTTAAGCCACTGGTTCATTGTTGGCATCGTTTTATAAATCCACGTGTTACTAGCATATTTTAATGGTTGAGGAGGTAAGAGATAAATCGCCTTTCTAGAATCTTCAGTTATTTTATTTCCATCAATATAAATATCTTTAAAAGTTATTTTCGACATAAATATCGCCTCATCAACTTTATTATTATTTTTTAGTTATTGAATAAGAGTCTTGAAACGTGAATGATTTAAAATTGCTGCACCTATTAAACTTGCAATAATAGCCTTAATGATATCACCTGGCATAAATGTAAATGATAATATAAATGCCTTAGAGATAGGTATATGTATAATAAAGCCCATAATGATAGTACCTAATATATCTAATCCTAATACACCGATAACTAGTGTAGCTATAAAAATCACTAAGAAATTAATTTTATGCAAATATGCATCACGAATAATGCCTATAAAGTAAGCTACAACAGGATATAAGAATAAGAATCCTGCCGAAGGTCCTGCAAATACGCCAATTCCCCCACGGCCTCCAGAAAGCACTGGCAAACCTGTAGCTACCAATAGTAAAAAGACAATAACACTAGTAGTACCAAGCTTTCGCCCTAAAATAATTCCTGCCAAAAAGATTCCTATATTCTGTAATACAATAGGGACTGGCATAAATGGCAGAGGTACACTTGGTACTATACCTAAAATACAAATGATAGCAGTCATTAAAGCTGTATATACTAAATGTTTTGTAGTCACTTGTTCATCCTCCTTACATAGATTTTATTATAGCACCCTTGTAAACTTTTATGAATGGAAAGTTTACAATAAGTTGAAGTAGATGAACCTTTTTATTAACAAATAAAACTTAGGACTCGATTTTCTTTGCTAAATCCGTTATGTAGTTAAAAAATGCTTGTTTATTTACATCCGTAATGACTTGAACTTCACGTCCATATTCAGATTGGAATGTTCTCCCTTGACTAGGTCCTTGACTGACTACATCAATTTTCAATTTCGTTGATTCAACTAAATTTGGAGAACCCACATAAGCAGTAGTTAATACATCCCATAAAAAGTATGTTGAATTGGTCACAAAATGTGTGAGTGGTGGTACTGCTGCGTAACTTGTGCCCAGAAAATCAACGCCTAAATATTGTCTTTTATCTGCCCACATTTGACGAACTTCCATTGTTAGAGGGACTTGATTTGTACTTTCTAAAGCAACAATATCGACATTCATATCACTATCTAATACAACTTTTACAGCCTCAGGATCCCAAAATGCATTCCATTCAGCTGTACCATCATGTTCTGGTTCTTCAACATTTCCTTTGTCTAAAAACGTTCCACCCATCCAAACTAATTTCTCTATATTTTTTAAAATTGAGTTGTCATATTTTATAGCTTTAGCTAAATCTGTAAGCGGTCCAGTAAATAACAATGTAACTTTCTCATCACAACTCTTCACTTTACGAATAATATCTATATACGCCTCGTCCTCACTAGCCTTGCATCTTTTGGGTATACAAGACTCATTTAGCACTGGTAAGGCATCCATAAAGAAAGCATGCATTCTCCATTCTTTTGGAAAAGGATTTTTCCCTCTTTCATATGATGGTGCTACATTAATTTCAACGTCTGAAAAACGATTTATAATCTTTAATGAAGCACTTAATGAAGGCTCTAAATAGCAGTCTGCACCAATCGTACTTACGCCAACAAGTTCTATATTTTCCATTTGTAATAATAAAAATAGTGACACTAGATCATCAACGCCACCATCATGATTAAAATATACTTTGGTCATAGTTGATACTCCTAACGTTTTTTAATGAATAACTTAATTATATTTGAAACCTTTCGTGACACCAAATAATTTAAAGTTAATCATTGAATACATGGCAACCTATAATTATTAAAAATTTTTAGCAGTTACACAGCGATTTCATTATGGTTGCATTAGAAAAGCCTGTGACAAAAAAGTTGTCACAGGCATACTTAACTTGAAGTCAATCGATGACTGAATTAAATTGTTGATGTACATCGCGCTTTTTTATACTTTATATGCATTGCAATGAAAAACGTTAAATTCCATCTCATTCCTTTAAAGAATATCAATATGACATTAAAGTTTGTTTGTAATACTTTTAGCAATATTAGTGTAAGCCATATCTTCCATTGGTGGATTATGTAATCCAGCACGTATATCTCTATAGTACCGTTGAAGAGGTCTGCTCATTTCTAGACTCTTAGCTCCAACTATTCTCATAGCTAAATCAACGATTTCTATACCTTGGTTCATTACCACCACTTTACTTGCTGAGGTTTCATTCCATATTTGTGCATCCTCTGTATATGATTGATACCCTCTAGCTGTACTCCATAGAAAATGTCTTGCAGAAAGTAATAAACTTTCCATTTTCCCTAAATTTTGTTGCACTGTAGGTAAACTATCAATCGTACCTGTAATACTATTAGGACGATAATTTTTTGCAAAATCTACTGCATAGTCACGAGCTGCTTGTGCAATACCTAGATAACAGCTCGGTATATGAAGAAGCCAACCATTAGGTCTTGATTCACGTTTTGATTCTACAAAATTTTCATTAGGAACATAAACATCATCAAGAATTAAATCATGGCTCTCAGTCGCTCTCATACCAACCATATCCCAGTTGTCAGCAATACTTACACCTTTAGTTGACTGAGGAATTAAAAAGAATCCCATTGATTTAGTTTCTTCAACATACGCACCAACAATATAATGTGTCAACGCCTTACTCATAGATGTAAAGGTTTTAACACCGTTTATAACATAACCATTTTCAGCTTTAACAGCATGTGTAGATGGGCGACCACCTCTAGTAGGACTACCAGTTTCCGCTTCACTGACTGCTCTATTGATCAGTGCACCATGAACAACTTCTTTAGCAAAGGAATCTAACATTGATAGTGACCACATATGTTGCTCGTACAATTGACCAATTACACTTAAATGCCACCCTATAGATAAAGCAGTTGCTCCATCAATAGTACCCAAATAACTTTGTAAAATCACCATATCTTCAATAGTAGCACCTTCACCCCCATACTCTACAGGCAAAGTTAGTTTAGTATATCCTTCCTTTATCAGCCACTCAATATTTTCATATGGAAATCTAGATTGAATATCATTTTCAGCTGCGCGTGCTTTGAATTCACTTTCAATCTTTTTAAATTTACGAATCCACTTTTTTTGAATGTCAGTGTGAATTAAAAAAGACTCCATCACATTTACGCCCCCTATGACTCGTTTTATTTTAAATTTAATTATTCATAGTTTAACACTCGACTTTATTTTTTCAAAATTTACTAATTGTACTTCATACGCATTTCCCTCTGATATTGAAAAGTTAACAATTAATATATACATAACTTAATCTATGAATGTATCTAGATAGTCAATTTTATTTCTTTTATAAATTTTAAATATAAAAAGCATCGCCACATTCATAATGTAGACAGATGCTTTTTAGTAGAATTTTGATTTTCAAATACGTTTAAACTTTATAGAGTAATGCTAAAATTTCGGACATAAAACTCATTGAATTAAAAATCTGATCTAAAACAGTTGCGACTATAAATTTAAAAATAATCACAATGTATCAATTAAGGTTAACTCAATTTTTAAATTTTAATATTTTCATTTTTTATGCATTATTTATACAGATTGATTTTTAATTCCTGCAAACAACATAATCCATGTAGCAAAAATAAATGGCCATGTTAAAGTTGGTAAACCTAATGGTGCGAGCAATGTGCTCAAACCTAAATGTATGAATGCAGTGAGTACTATTCCTAAAATCATTGCGAGATAACTATGGATTGCTGTCTCAAAAGTGACACCTAGCGCAATCGCAGATAAAACTACATTATAGCCAAATATGCCTTCATTTATACTACTATAGTCTCCACCCAGTAATATAATTATTAGGAACCCAATAATGTTTGCAATTATAGAAACAATTCCAGCTTTTTTAGAACCTATAAAAATCCCTATTAGAATTAATAAACCACCTATTATGCTGGGCATTAAAAATATTTGTCCAAATCCATCTAAAACTGATTGAAAAAAATGAACACGGGTGTGGTCATTATTTAAAGATACCTTTTCTATATGCTCCGGAATAATATCAATCTGAGTATGTAACGTTTTAAGTTGATTAGGTATTAATAAAGTAATCCACGTCATAATAACATACGGACTAGTTAGAAACGCTATTTTATGTGGTTTCAATACTTCTCTAACCGCTGCTCCAATCGGTAGCGTTAAAATAGTGGCTACGAATGTGATTAATATACCGCTCCAATTGCAATCCAAAAATAAAGTAAGTGCAATTGCGGTTAATACAGGGTTAAATCCGGCTAATCCACTTTCGATTTCTTCTTTTGTGTAATTCATATATGGTGCCAATATCCAAGTCATTACACTTGCAATCATTGCACTGATTCCTACTTTCCAATTCACTGCGAACAGTCCAATTAAAATGAATAACCCAGTATATGGATTATTAATTAAAACCACTTGAGAGATACTACTTAAAATTACTTTTATCAATTTCAATTTTATAGCCTCCTTTTATTCACTACATTAATTATTTAATAAAGACAATTTTCAAATTACCATTAAATATTCCTCATATCAATTACATTTTACTAAAATAATATTTATGTACGCTGGATATTTTTCATATTTATTCAACTTTATACACTTAATTTTAAAAAAACATTGTTAATTAGATAAAATTATCAAAGTATTATACTTGTATACTTCATTAAATAGTTTTAATATAAAATTCGCAAGACAAATTAATATGAAAGAAGGGATAGTTTTGCACTTTACACAACGTGAACAAGACAAATTGATGATAGTTGTAGCTGCTGAGGTTGCACGTCGTAGAAAAGCAAGAGGACTTAAACTTAATCATCCTGAAGCACTTGCTTTAATCAGTGATGAATTATTAGAAGGCGCGCGTGATGGTAAAACGGTAGCTGAACTCATGAGCTATGGAAAAACAATTTTAAACGAGGAAGATGTCATGGATGGCGTAGCTAACATGATTACAGAACTTGAAATTGAAGCAACTTTTCCAGATGGTACTAAGTTAATAACAGTCCATCACCCAATCGTTTAAGGAGGCTATATCAATGATTCCTGGTGAAATTATTGTTAAAAATACTGAAATAGAAGTCAATAAACATCATCCCGAAACGGTGATTGAAGTAAAAAATACAGGCGATAGACCTATACAAGTAGGTTCACATTTCCACTTTTTCGAAGCAAATAAGGCATTAGAATTTGATCGTGAGAAAGCATATGGTAAACATTTGGATATTCCTGCAGGAGCTGCAGTGAGATTTGAACCTGGAGATGAAAAAAAAGTACAACTTGTCGAATATTCTGGACGACGTAAAATTTATGGATTCCGTGGTTTAGTCGATGGCGATATTGACGAAGAACGCGTATTCCGTCCAAATGATTCAAATCAAAACGCTGCCGTTAAAAACGATGCAGGCGAAGACAATGCGAATAAAAAAGGTGGTAAATAAGCATGAGTTTTAAAATGACACAATCTCAATACACAAGTCTTTATGGACCAACTGTAGGAGACTCTGTGAGATTAGGAGATACGAACTTGTTTGCACAAGTTGAAAAAGACTATGCAAATTATGGCGATGAAGCTACTTTCGGTGGAGGAAAATCAATTCGTGATGGTATGGCTCAAAATCCTAATGTGACAAGAGATGATAAAAATGTAGCCGATTTAGTTTTAACTAACGCATTAATTATTGATTATGACAAGATTGTTAAAGCAGATATCGGAATTAAAAATGGTTATATTTTTAAGATCGGTAAAGCTGGAAACCCAGATATAATGGATAATGTTGACATCATCATTGGTGCAACAACTGATATTATTGCTGCTGAAGGTAAAATTGTTACTGCCGGCGGTATCGATACACACGTGCACTTCATCAATCCTGAACAAGCTGAAGTTGCACTTGAGAGTGGTATTACAACGCATATCGGTGGAGGAACTGGTGCTTCTGAAGGTGCTAAAGCGACTACTGTAACACCAGGACCTTGGCATATTCATCGCATGTTAGAAGCAGCAGAAGAGATGCCTATTAATGTAGGTTTTACTGGTAAAGGTCAAGCTGTCAATCATACTGCACTTATTGAACAAATTCATGCAGGCGCTATAGGTCTTAAAGTACATGAAGATTGGGGAGCTACACCTTCAGCATTAAGTCATGCATTAGACGTTGCAGATGAGTTTGATGTTCAAGTCGCTTTACATGCAGATACATTAAATGAAGCTGGATTTATGGAAGATACAATGGCTGCTGTGAAAGATCGTGTATTGCATATGTATCATACTGAAGGAGCTGGTGGTGGTCATGCACCTGACTTAATCAAATCAGCTGCATATTCAAACATCTTACCTTCTTCTACAAACCCAACATTACCTTACACTCACAACACTGTAGATGAACATTTAGACATGGTTATGATTACTCACCATCTTAATGCTTCAATACCAGAAGACATTGCATTTGCAGATTCTCGTATACGTAAGGAAACTATAGCAGCAGAAGACGTATTACAAGATATGGGCGTATTTAGTATGGTAAGTTCAGATTCACAAGCAATGGGACGTGTCGGTGAAGTTGTAACACGTACTTGGCAAGTTGCACACCGTATGAAAGAACAACGCGGACCATTAGATGGTGACTTTGAATATCACGATAATAATCGTATTAAACGTTACATTGCAAAATATACAATCAATCCTGCCATTACACATGGTATTTCTGACTATGTTGGATCTGTAGAAGCGGGTAAACTTGCCGATTTAGTAATGTGGGAACCAGAATTCTTCGGTGCCAAACCCGATCTTGTTGTTAAAGGGGGCATGATTAACTCAGCAGTAAATGGTGATGCTAATGGCTCCATACCAACATCAGAGCCTTTGAAATATCGCAAAATGTATGGTCAATTTGGTGGTAACATTACACATACTGCTATGACTTTTGTTTCTAACACTGCATATGAAAACGGTATTTATCGTCAACTCAATCTAAAACGAATGGTTCGACCAGTTAGAAATATTAGAAATTTAACTAAGGCAGATATGAAAAATAATAATGCTACACCTAAAATAGATGTAGATCCACAAACATATGAGGTATTCGTTGATGGTAATAAAATCACAAGTGAAGCAGCAACAGAATTACCATTAACACAAAGATACTTCTTATTCTAGGAGGACATAAGTCATGATTATAGAAGAAATTCAGGGAAATATTGCTAATTTATCTCAAGATGAAAAGCAAAAACATGTCGAAAAAGTTTATCTTGAAAACTCAGATTTGGTTAAACGTATACAACGTGTTAAAACAGATCACGGTAATGAAATAGGGATACGTCTTAAACAACCTATTGACCTACAATATGGTGATATTTTATATCAAGACGATACAAACATGATTATTGTCGATGTTAATAGCGAAGACTTATTAGTTATTAAACCTAGAAATTTAAAGGAAATGGGAGACATTGCTCATCAACTAGGTAATCGCCATCTACCTGCCCAATTTACAGAAACTGAAATGCTTATTCAATATGACTATCTTGTTGAAGATTTATTAAAAGAGTTGGGTATCCCCTACTCACATGAAGACAGAAAGGTCAATCAAGCATTTCGACATATAGGACATTCGCATGATTGATCACCAACATTTAAGACTTTTTCAGTTCTGTGATTCTCAGTTTCCTACAGGTGCATTTAGTCATTCTTTTGGACTTGAAACATATATTCAACGAGAAACTGTATATGATACTGAGACATTTATTAAATGGTTACATTTGTTTATAAACGAACAATTAACTTATTCAGATGGGATAGCTATGAGAATTGTCTACCACGCATTAATTAACAATGACAAAGATAAAATTTTAGATATTAACCAAAAACTCTTCGTACAAAATCTACCTAAAGAAACGCGTATTGGCGCTAAGCAAATGGGTACACGCATGGTAAAATTAGCTTTAGATCTTTATGATAGTGAATGGATTCAATGGTATTATAATCAAATGAAAAACAATAAAATTAAGCTTCATCCTGCTGTGTGCTTTACTATGCTAGGACATTTTTTAGGTGTAGATGTGGAATCCATCATTGATTATTATTTATATCAAAATATCTCTAGCCTTACCCAAAATGCAGTAAGAGCGATTCCTTTAGGACAAACAGCTGGACAGCAAGTCGTAACTGAAATGATAGCCCATATTGAGAAGACACGAAATCACATACTAGAATTGGACGAAATCGATTTTGGTATGACTGCTCCCGGCTTGGAACTTAATCAAATGGAACATGAAAATGTTCATGTTCGAATCTTTATTTCATAGGAGGCATATGAGATGTCAAACCCAATTAAAATTGGTATCGGGGGGCCTGTTGGTGCAGGTAAAACCCAATTAATAGAAAAAGTGGTTAAACGCCTTGCGAAAAAAATGAGTATTGGCGTTATTACTAATGATATCTATACTAAAGAAGATGAAAAAATACTAGTTAATACAGGTGTTTTACCAGAAGATAGAATTATCGGTGTGGAAACTGGAGGTTGTCCTCATACAGCTATTCGTGAAGACGCCTCAATGAACTTCGCAGCCATAGATGAATTATTAGAACGTAATGATGATATTGAACTT
Source organism: Staphylococcus sp. GW823-FHT05F06 (assembly GCF_058795495.1). NCBI lineage: Bacteria > Bacillati > Bacillota > Bacilli > Caryophanales > Staphylococcaceae > Staphylococcus > Staphylococcus sp. GW823-FHT05F06. The sequence goes on from NZ_JBXAHW010000010.1 coordinate 90,564, forward strand.
ATTTTTATTGAATCAGGTGGCGATAACTTAGCGGCTACTTTTAGTCCAGAACTCGTTGACTTTTCAATTTATATCATTGATGTTGCTCAGGGCGAAAAGATTCCACGTAAAGGTGGACAAGGTATGATTAAATCTGATTTCTTCATTATTAATAAAACTGACCTTGCACCATATGTGGGTGCTTCATTAGATCAAATGGCTAAAGATACTGAAGTATTTCGTGGAAATCATCCATTCGCTTTTACAAATTTAAAAACTGATGAAGGTTTAGAAAAAGTTATTGAGTGGATTGAGCACGACGTCTTACTGAAAGGGTTAACTTAATGGCTGAGCAACATTGGACCGGTCAATTAGATTTAACAGTTTTCAATAATGGTGAAAGTTCGAAAGCACGAAATATATTTTTTGAAAAGGCGCTCAAAGTATTACGACCTATATATTTAGAACAATCTCCTGTGCCAACTTTCTATATTGTCAATGTGGGTGGAGGTTATCTAGATGGAGATAGATACCGTGTCAATGTCAACTTAGAAGATAATGCACAAGTGACGCTTACTTCTCAAGGTGCAACTAAAATATATAAAACGCCTAATGACCATGTAGAACAGTATCAAACGTTTAATTTATCAAATCAATCGTATATGGAATTTGTAGCAGATCCTATTATTGCCTATGAAAACGCTAAATTTTTCCAACATAATACGTTTAATCTTAAAGAAGATAGTGCTATATTTTACACAGATATATTGACTCCCGGCTATTCATCTAATGGCCAAGATTTCACGTATAATTATATGCATCTTATTAATGAAATTTACATTGACAATCAATTAGTTGTTTTCGATAACATGATGTTAAGTCCTGATAAAAGCCGACTTGACGGTATTGGGTATATGGAAAATTATACACACTTAGGATCAGCTTATTTTATTCATCCAGATGTAAACCAAAGTTTCATAGACGATATTTACGTGGCAGTTGCTGATTTTCAAAAACAATACGACTGTAGAATAGGTATCTCACAATTACCTACTCATGGATTGGCCGTTCGTATTTTGACTAAAAGAACTCAAATAATAGAAGAAATTTTGACTCGTGTTCAATCATATATCAATCAAACGATTTATCATCGACAAATTAACTTCTTAAGAAAATATTAATTTTTTCAAATAAAAAGACTAGGTACTCACTTTAAAGTGGGATACCTAGTCTTTTTTAGAAATCTTCATCTTAAAAACACACATGAAACGCCAGTGTCTTAGTATTATTTGATATAGTTTTCTAATTCTAAAATCAATTTTTCTATTTTTTCTCGTTGTTCATCTGATACAAATACAATTACTGTTCTTTCATCATGCACGCTTCTCTTTTTAGATAGTAAATTTAAATCTTTTAATTTTTGTAATGCTTTAGTTAAATAATACGGTTTAAACTCTGAACATGTAGCAATTTCTTTTGAAGATATTTCGTTAGATTCACTTTTCAAAATGTGATTAAGAATATAAATTTCTTCATAATTTAAATTATATTGCTTTTTAGTATCTCTAAAAAATTTTTTTACTTGAAATGTCGCATTAACCAAATCATTGATGTCTTTAATTTTTCCCATTATAAAACCACTCCTCTGATGCACATCTTGTTGTAGCAAGGTTCACATGTATTTTATCTAACCGAAAATTTCTCCGCCCATGTTACAAGGTACATTTTAAACAAATAAGTATAAGAATTCAATATTTTTATAACTACAAAATGCATTTATACATTTATTTCTTAACCAAAACATTTATAATAGTGAAATTGATGTAATTAAAAATATTAATCCTAATAATATATCACTAATTAAGTCATCGTATTTTTTAAAATTTTAATATAACATATCTGTTTAATTGGGATTGATTCGTATACATCAAAAGAGCAGTCAATTATTTTACATAAGGAATTTTAAAGGTATCAAATCTTTTACAATTCAAAATTTTAAGTTCATTGTAAATATCACATAATAAACTAGTATATTTATTGAATTTGTTGTTTTATATAATCAACAAAAGCTTGTACATCTTCTGTCTTAATTTCACGCATTGGAACTGTTCCAATATTGAACTCAAATATAATATCTGAACCATCACAATGAATTTGATTAATTTCATCATAACGTATATTACGATAATAAAATTGTCCATTCATATCAACATTCATAATTAACCGTTCATTTGTAGCTATGAAGGCACCTTCAAATTTAGTCTGACCCTGCACGTTATACTCAATCATACCTAATACAGAAGGCCCTTTTTTCTCGGTAGGAAATAAATCATCAGGATTCACATTGTCTAAAATCATTCTTTCAGCTCCTTTTGTTTAATATAAATTTTATTTTACACATGCTGTATTCCCTGTTCTAATTTATTGTAACATTCCTCGATTTCTGACTGAATCACATTAACTTTTTCTTTTCTAAGTGTTAATACAATATAGCGTTCATCATCTCTACTCCGACTTTTAATGAGATAACCTTTTGACTGTAAGGTCTTAATAATAGGTCCCATTGCAATGATTCCCTTTAAAGCATGTACTTTTATGCTTTTAAATGTAGTCTTGTTATCACTAATGATAAGTAACCCAAGAAGGTATAATTCTTCTAATGTTAAATGTTGAGAGGTGCAAGATTGTTCAATCACTCTAAATTGACTATGGCACTTTAAATAATACGATAATAAAGTTGAATGATTAATTTCGTTTATTAATGTAGATTTCACCTCTAAGAAGTGTTCTAATTCTTCAATTAATTGAGTTATTTTACTACATTGATTTTGAGTTAATGTAATAACTAGTCTACGTTGGTCGTATGGATGTCGTTTTTTTGAAATCCAATTAAATTCATATAGATGTGTAATACTTTTTAACAATTGGTTTTTTTGATAATTTTTGTAAAAGATGATCATATTTAAACTTAAATCTTCTTTATGATTTTCAGTGAAATGTAATATAAATATTAATAATTTAAGCTGTTCAATTGTCAACTGGTGGCCATATTTCAAATATTCTATTGTGACGTGATCTAATACAAAATGGGCTAAGAATCGTTTAATCTTCTGTTGTTGCATTTGATGATAATCCTTTCTTAGTCAACAACCTTGCACGACTACGAACAAAGAAATGTTAAATGAGCAATACTCATTTTAGGAAGATCAACTATTGCTTGTTGGCTTTCTTTACTCTTCAACTTTGCTAACCAATATTGATGTGGGTATGATATATGACTATCTAGCTCATTATTCTCATTCATTAAAAGTGGCATCATTTCTATATATTCATATTCTGCATGGTTGAGTGATTGAATATCTGAAAAAATTAATTGTTGATGGTTTACATTTTCCTTAATCGTATTTTTTAAAAAGATAGCAATGGCCTGATATTCATACTTATATTTAGTCATAATGATTGCATCATCTTTATAGACGATTGTACCCCTTAATTGGTTAAACATTCTTATTACATAAGACAAGATATGATGCGGTTTTAAATTTGAATGATATGTGTATGTGGTAGCGTAATCAAAGGACGGTTGTATTAAAACTCCCCTTACTAAACCACACATTTTAATTAATGTATGAATATGTTGAAGCCATGGATATTCTACAACCTCACTTTTTAAATCGGTCAAATAGCTGGTTTCCAAAATGACTTTTTCAAATGACATCTCTTTAATATATAAATGTAATTGATCAATAGGAATGAAAATTTGAGTCACTTGTTTTTCTAAATTTTGATAATTAACATTTCCAATTTTCTCATTTTTAATACGATAATTTAATTTATAATATTCAAAATAAGAGCTAATCATCTTTTTTAACTGCACCACTTGTTTTAACATCATGTCCTCTACTATAAATTCAATCTCAAGTTGATTAAATTCCCTAAGCATAATGAATAACATTTGAAATGTTAACTTCAGAGCCATTTTTTCCTTTGATGTAAAAGTATCATGTCGATCGGTAATGATTTTAAATGTTGGAATTAAATTCAAACCGGAACAAAAACGTAAAATTTTCAACATCTCATAACGACATAACTCTTTGTTTTCAATCATAGAAGTGTAGTTAAGTTCTATTACATAACGCATTGATTTTTGACTTAAACTTAAATTACGCTTTATATGAACTATCTGTTCCTGATCAAGAATAGTACTTCGGTTATCTTCAATATAAATATCATAAGAACGATATTTTTTTCCTTTATCTGACATCTCAATATATTTTTTACTTATTATTTTTGAATCTAAATCTCGTAATTCGTGAATGTTCATAAGAAAATGTCTATCTAAATCAATTTCTTCAGCAGTATTTTTGAAGATAGACGTCGCTATATAATCTCTTCTAATCAATTTAGGTGTATAACCATATGTATTTTTGAATAATTGTATAAATCGAGAATAATGATGAAAACCATGATCTATAGCTATTTCTTCGATAGGTTTATGGGTTGTCAAAATATCTATAAGACAAAATTTTAATCTAAGTTGATTTAAATATTGATTAAATGTTTGAAATGGCGTTTGTTTAAACATTGATGTAAGTGCTTGATTTGATAGGTTAACAGCTTCAGCTAGTTCATGTTTGTTGATTTTACTGTCATGATGATCCACTAAATATTGATGTATATCTTCAGATAAATAAAAATCTTTATTTACATCAAGTTTTGGTTTCTTTAGATAACTCAATTCAATAAGTAAAAATTGTATCAACCTTTGTATCTCGGACACATCATTATAAGATAAACAATGGAGCTCTAATATTTTTAATATCCAATATTTTATTCTATCTCTACTACTTTCATCAATCTTTGTACCACTTATTAAAAATTGAGTATCCTTCTGACTAAGATATCGATGTATAGGTATATCGATAATACAACACATGGTCTCTGTATTACTTAACAGTGAATACGTATCATTCATTACAACAAATGCTATATCATCTTTCTCTAATATATGTTTCTGAACATTGATAGTGACTTCACATTTTCCTTTCAAACAATAAAATACCTTTACACTCAGTGCCTTTTCTGTATTAATGGCTAAATTATTAAAAACACGTATCGAATAATTTTCTCTCATATGTCTTCCTCACGATGTCCTAGTGTGTATTTTAAATTAAACTTCTCCCCGATTGCTAAACTAAATATAACTAGACAACATCTATTTTTCAGTGTCTATTATACAACTCTCAAAAAATTAGTAGTAACAAATTAGATTTTAATTATATCAATTTTCTTTTCTATTTATATAGCTTTTTCAAAATATTGCTCAATCATATCATCAAATCAACGTAAAATATCAAAAATTCAAATACTGTTTATTCACATTGCTATGTTAATTATTATCAAAAAGAATTTTCAGTAATTTTACATTCATGTAACAGTGTTTGTGTTGCTCAAAATAAAATACTTTAAAAAAGCTGAGCGTATCATTTCTATTCATATTACATAAATTAATTGGGTTAAATGAGATTGTGTAACAATATTAGCAAAAAATTACAAATCAATAACAATGCACACAAACATCAATTTTTCTGTTAGAGTATGGCTTGTCGTTAAACAAGAACGAATAAAAATTTATTTTGTAACTCATTGATCACATGATTATTAATTATAAAAAACTAGTTTAATTTTTAGGAGGATATTTAACAATGAAAAAAATCGCTACAGCTACAATTGCAACTGCAGGAATCGCTACTTTCGCA
>NZ_JBXAHW010000011.1:0-88689 GCF_058795495.1 Staphylococcus sp. GW823-FHT05F06
CAACAATACGAAGTATTGTAAATAAAGAAGCCAGTAAATGAATTTATGAAAACTCATTTACTGGCTATTTTGCTAGGGAATTATGTCCCAGCCTCATTCATTGTCACTACCTATAACATTAATAAATAAGGGTTTTCGATATATTTAGCTAGTACTTTAAGAAAATCAGCCGCACCTGCACCATCTAAAATTTGATGATCAAATGTCAAGCTTAAAGGAATTTTTGAAACTTGTTTAATGTTATCCGCTTCTAGCACGACTTCTTTAGTTAAAGCACCAACGCCTAGAATACCTGTTTCACCTAAATTTAAAATTGGTGTAAAGTATTCTATACCACTAGCACCCATATTAGTAATTGTAAATGTTGCTCCCTCTAATTGTACTGCTCCTGTGTTTCCTTCCCGAACAGCCTCAGCCGATGATTTAATTTCATGGGCTAAAGTGCCGATACTTTTTGTATCTGCATGATTAATCACTGGCACCATAAGGCCTTCATCTAGAGACGTTGCGATTCCTAAATGAACATCTTCATACTCAGTTAACTCGCCTTGTTCATAGCGAGCATTCATTGCCCCATATTCTTTAAGTGCAAGCACTACTGCTTTAGCTAATAATGTAGTAACAGTTAATTTAACATCTTGATCTGCTTGTTTAAGTTCCGTAGCTAATCTGTCTTTGAAATCTAGCAAGCGATCCGCATCAACCTTACGATGTAATGTTAATTGAGCAGTACTATTAAGACTTTGTCTCATGTTTTGAGCAATACGTTGACGCATAGGATTCAATCCTTCACCAATCGCACTTGTATCCACAGTCTGTGTTGGAACATGACTTGTATCTTCATTAGATGTCGTATCACTAGCATAGTCGTACCCATTTGCTTCAACACGTTGAATATCTAGTTTTGTAATACGATGATTACCGCCTGTGCCTTTTATCTTGTTAATGTCTAATCCTTTATCCTCAGCCATATTACGTGCGAGGGGTGAGATAAAGATTCTTTCTCGTGCTGCGCTTTTAGGCGAATTATCTTTATTATCGGAAGACTGTTGTGATGTATCTTTAACTTCTTGCGTTTCCTTCTCATGCTCGTTGTCTTCTTTTACTTTTTCTGATGCTAAATCATCTTCATCTTTATCAATAGCTTCCCCTTCTTCTCCAATTATACCTAATACGGCTTTAACCTCTGCATCTTCTCCGGCTTGCACTTTAATTTCTAACAATGTCCCACTCGCCGGCGCTTCAACATCGTTGGTTAATTTTTCAGAGCTTATTGTAACAATACTCTCTCCTTGTTTTACGGTGTCACCCTCTGATTTAAACCACTCTTCAACAGTTCCCTCTTTCATTGTCATTCCAAGCTTTGGCATAATAATATTTTCACTCATTGTGATACACCTCCTATGCGTTAGCCTTTTTTAAATCATCAATTAATTCAGATGCAATGTCTAATACCTTATCAGCATTCGGCATATATGCCGCCTCTAAGTTCGCTGCAAATGGTACAGGAGTGTCTGGTGCGGTCACTTTCTTAATTGGACCATCTAAGTAATCAAATCCTACATCTCCAATCACTGAAGCAACGTCTCCAGCAATGTTACACTGTGGATTAGATTCGTCAATAACAATTAGGCGACCCGTTTTCTTCACAGAATCTAAAACTGTTTCTTGATCCCATGGTGACACTGAGCGTAAATCGATGACCTCAACTGATACTTGGTCTTCTGCAAGTTTTTCAGCAGTTTCTTCCGCTACAGCTACCATTTTTCCAATAGCCACAATTGTTAAATCGTCACCTTCACGCGTCACATTGGCTTTACCAATTTCTATAGTATAAGGTTCTTCAGGAACATTACCTTTTTGTCCTAATAATGTTTTATCTTCTGAAAAGACAACAAGATTGTCCTCTTGAATAGCTGACATCAGTAGACCCTTCGCATCATATGGATTAGATGGAACAACAACTTTAACTCCTGGAATTGCTGCAAACATATTATATAAAGACTGAGAGTGCTGTGCAGCAGCGCTTGCCCCTGCTCCATGAACAGTACGTACAACTAGTGGGATTTTGGCTTTTCCACCAAACATATATCTCATTTTTGCCCCTTGATTTAAAATTGGATCTAAACCAAATCCAATAAAGTCGTTGAACATGAGTTCAGCAATTGGACGTAGCCCTGTCGCAGCAGCTCCTACTGCCGTGCTCAATGTAATGTGTTCAGCAATTGGTGTATCGATTACACGTTTACGACTATATTTTTTTGCAAGTCCTTTTGTTACACCAAATACACCACCGAATGTATCGTCATCTTTGATGTGGTCTACTTTTGCACCACCTGAGACATCAGTACCAATTAAAATGACATCCTCATCTTTTTCCATAGATTGGTCAATAGCTTCATTAATAGCCCCCATAAATGTTAACTTGCGTTCTTCACTCATCGTAAAAACCTCCTTATGTGGTTAGGTCATTTGTTCTTATATCTTTTAATAAATATTCCAATCTTCTGATTTAAGCAAAAACATCCTTGTATAATGAATCCTCATCTGGTAATTCGCTTTCTTCAGCAAATTTCACAGCATCTTCTACAGCTTGTTCAGCTGCTTTTTCTATTTCATCTGCTTCTTTTTCAGTGAGCCAATTTTCTTCAATTGCTCTTTTTCTAAATTCTACTGTCGCATTTTTATCTGCGTTACGATCATCTGGTGATTTTACTTTTTGCTCATCACCTTCAAAATGTCCATATTTACGATACGTATCACATTCAATTAACGTTGGTCCTTCACCTTTTTTAGCGCGTTCTACAGCCTCTTGTGTTGCTTTATATACTTCCATAACATCCATGCCATCAACACGTACACCCGGCATATTATAAGCCGCAGCACGCTCTGCAATTGTTTCAGAAGCACTTGCGTAGTCATGTGTTGTTCCTTCAGCAAATTGGTTATTTTCACATATAAAAAGAACAGGTAAATCTAAAATTGAAGCAAAATTAAGACCTTCATGGAAATTACCTTCATTTGCAGCACCATCACCAAAGAAACATACCGCAACATTATCTTTACCTTGATTAATGATAGAAATACTTGCACCAATTGCTAACCCAAAACCACCACTGACAATACCATTCGCACCGAGCATTCCTTTGTCAATTTCTGCAACATGCATTGAGCCACCTTTACCGTGACCTAATCCGTCACGTTTACCCATAATTTCTGCCATCATACCATTTAAATCGCATCCTTTTGCAATCGCATGACCATGACCACGGTGTGTACTTGTAATATAGTCATCATCATTTAATTGAGACATAACACCTGTTGCAACAGCTTCTTCACCTACATATAAGTGTACGAATCCTGGAATTCTACCATCACTAAAAATTTTGTGTACCTTTTCTTCAAAAAATCGAATTTCGTTCATCGTTTTATAAATCCAATGTGCTTGTTCTTTTTCCATTTTCATTGTCAATTCCTCCTATCTTTCATAGGTCATAAAGTTTAAAACTACATATGAATTGCAGAATCAAAAAATGCATCTGCACTCTCACCTATTGCTTCTAATAAAGCCGGGTGTGGTTGAATAATTTGAGAAAGTTCATGAATCGTACCCTCTGATGCTTTGACACTTAAAAGTTCTCCAATTATATCTGTAGCATGTGGTCCTACAATAAAAGCACCAAGAACCTCTCCATACTTTTTATCAACGACAAGTTTAATAAATCCTTCATTTTCTCCTTTGATTAACGCCTTTGCATTCCCTTGAAATGCTGATTGAGTCACTTTCACATCATAACCAGCCTCTTTAGCTTGCTCTTCTGATAACCCAACTGATGCTGCTTCAAGTCTTGTGTATATACAACGCGTAATATCTTCTTGACGCACAAGTGACGGCTGTTTGTTCATTATTGTTTCGACAACATGAATGCCATGCGCACTTGCTGCATGTGCAAGTTGATATCCTTTAATTAAATCTCCTATAGCATAGACATGTTTTTGACTCGTTTCATAATGTTCATTGACTTTAAAGAATTTACCATCCATTTCCAAATTTAAATCTTTTGCAACTTGCGTATTCGGTTGTCTACCTGTTGCAACAAGAAGGGTATCAAAGCTAACATCATCTTGCCCATCTAATATTATTTTCGATTCCTTTACTTGTTTTATCTTTGCTTTCGTCAGTATCTTAATACCTTGATTATCTAAATGTGCTTTTAACATTTCTCTAGTTTCGTTGATTTCAGTTAATAAAATGTCATCTGCAACTTCTATTATCGTAACTCTAACCCCAAGATCAGCCATTGAGGATGCGAGTTCTGTTGCAATCACACCCCCACCGATAACCGCTAACTGTTTTGGTAGCTTCTCTAAATCGAAAAATGTATCGGTTGTTTCATAATTGACTTGATCTAACCCATCAATTGGTGGAATGAACGGCTGACTGCCAGTTGCTAAAATTATATCTTTCGCTTGATACGTTTCATTGTTAACGTCCACTTTTAAGTTTTTAGAAATTCGTGCTTCCCCTTCAATATAAGTAACTTTATTTTTCTTTAACAACTGCTTCACGCCACCCGTAAGTGTTTGTACAACTTTCTTTTTTCGTTGGACAAATTGAGTAAAATCAATTTTTAAGTCTTTCGTTGTGATTCCCCAATCGTTTGCAACTCGTATGCTGTGTGCTTTCTCGCCGTGTTCTAACAACGTTTTAGAGGGGATGCAACCTACATTTAAGCACGTGCCTCCAGCATTATTTTTTTCAATGACTGCAACATTTTTACCAAGTTGCGCACCACGTATTGCAGCTACATAGCCACCAGGTCCAGCTCCTATTACGATTAAGTCATATGATTTACTCATATAATAAATGCCTCCTTTCACCAATAGTACGTTGTGCCATCCCAATTTCATTTGCATGAGGAATAAGAAATTTTACATTTGTAAGCGCTTTCTTATTCCTTCGATTCCATTCTACTTCAAGTATTTTGAGTTTTCAAACAATTGTATGTTGTTAATTATTAATACTTTATAAACTTTATAAATTACTGTTTATCTAACTCTTAAACTGATTTAAAAAAGTAATGATGTTTGAACGTTGTACGATTATAAAAAGACCTGTACATCAGCGTGTGATAAGACTATGATTAAAATGTAAAAAAGATTTAGGTAAAGGAAGATGGTGTCGTGGGAAGTACTGTTAAATATCGTAAGTTTATTCTACCTATTGTCGTTGGTTTAATTATCTGGGCATTGACGCCTATTAAACCAGATGCCTTAAATGATCAAGCTTGGTTTATGTTTGCTATTTTTGTGTCAACCATCATTGCTTGTATTACCCAACCTATGACTATAGGTGCAGTATCAATCATTGGTTTTACAATCATGATTTTGGTTGGAATTGTTGATACAAAAACTGCCGTTCAAGGCTTCGGTAATAGTAGTATTTGGCTTATTGCAATGGCCTTTTTCATTTCAAGAGGATTTGTAAAAACAGGGCTAGGTCGACGTATTGCTCTGCAATTCGTTAAATTATTTGGAAAGAAAACGCTTGGTTTGGCTTATTCACTTGTTGGTGTTGATCTTATCTTAGCTCCTGCTACGCCAAGTAATACAGCACGTGCTGGTGGTATTATGTTTCCAATCATTAAGTCCTTGTCAGAGTCATTTGGTTCATCGCCGAGAGATGGTTCTGAGAGAAAAATGGGTGCGTTTTTAATCTTTACTGAGTTCCAAGGTAATTTAATTACTTCAGCTATGTTTTTAACAGCTATGGCCGGTAACCCTATAGCGCAAAGTTTAGCTGAAAAAACGGCACACGTTCAAATTACATGGATGAATTGGTTTGTTGCTGCTATTATACCCGGATTGATTTCTCTCATCGTTGTCCCTTTCATTATTTATAAATTATACCCACCAACTGTTAAAGAAACGCCTAACGCTAAAAAATGGGCTACTGAACAACTAGAAGAAATGGGACATATGTCTATAGCCGAAAAATTGATGGTTGGTATCTTTATCATAGCATTGGCTTTGTGGGTATTAGGAAGCTTCATTAATGTTGATGCCACGCTCACTGCATTTATTGCTTTAGCATTGTTACTATTAACAGGTGTATTAGCGTGGTCAGATATTTTAAATGAAACAGGCGCATGGAATACACTCGTTTGGTTCTCAGTTCTTGTATTAATGGCAGAACAATTAAACAAGTTAGGCTTTATCCCATGGTTAAGCAAACTCATTGCTCAAGGTTTAAATGGCTTTAGTTGGCCTATCGTTTTAGTTTTACTCATCTTGTTTTATTTCTACTCACATTATTTATTCGCAAGTGCAACAGCACATGTCAGCGCCATGTACGCCGCGTTACTCGGTGTTGCAGTCGCTTCGGGTGCACCGCCATTATTCAGTGCATTAATGTTAGGGTTCTTTGGTAACTTACTGGCATCAACAACACACTATAGTAGTGGACCAGCGCCCATATTATACGCAGCTGGCTATGTTACACAAAAGCGCTGGTGGACTATGAATATTGTACTTGGTATAGTCTATTTTATTATTTGGATTGGTGTAGGTTCACTATGGATGAAACTCATAGGTATGATGTAAAGTTAGAATTTTAATTAAACTTCAGTTCATCAAATATATTGTAAGCTAACGTTTGAAACGTTAGCTTATTTTTTTGCATCATACTCCCAAGATTAATATTTACTATATTCATTTTGCTTTTTATTCAATTCAACTATGTTATTCTGTACATAGATTAACTAGTATCACTAGGGGTGCAATTCAATTTGCTGAGAGAAAGTCTACTTTCAACCCTTGAACCTGTTGGTTAGCACCGGCGTAGGAAAGTGAGCAATATTGATAACTGTTTCTTCATTCACTTTTTTACGCAATAATTAAATGGATGGAGGAATTTTTTATGGACAAATTAACAGTAGGTTTAGAATGGTTTTTAAATCCTGATCATATGCCGTTAATCTTAGGTATCGAAAAAGGTTGGTTTAAAGAAGAATCATTAGAAATTGAGATGATTGAATCAAAGGAACACTTTGACGCACTAGACGAGATTGAAAATGGTTCAATGGATATCGCGATTACTGAACCTATTCATCTGGTTCAAGATAGAGCTAAAGAACAAAACGTCATCGGGTTTGCGAGATATCTTCACACTAACGGAGGTATTATGTATAACAAAGATAAAAATATCGCTCGCCCCAAAGATTTAATCGGTAAACGGCTTCAATATCCTGGCGCTCCCGGTCCAGGTGGTATTGCCATGGCTAAAACGATGATTGAAGCTGATGGTGGCACATATAAAGAGGGTGACATCACACCAGTTAATCATAGCTTTTATCATACTGATGCACTTTTAACTGATAAAGCTGATGCTGCTACACTCATTTTCGAAAATTTTGAAATTCTTGAAGCTAGAAATCAAGGACTTAATGTAGATTATTTTCCACTTAAAAATTATAATGTACCCGATTTTTGTCAACTCATTTTCATTACTACACCTGAAGTATTAAATACGAGTGAGGTCAAACTTAAAAAGTTTCTGAAAGTCATTCAAAAGGCCATTCATTACATCAATCATCATTTAGAAAGTGCAATTGAAATTTACTCAACGTATACTCAAACTGATATCTCTAACCAATTAAACAAAGATACAATTGAAGCAACAGCTAAATGTTTTACAAATGATTTGTCTATGAGTTCCGACTACTACAATGATTTACAGTTGTGGCTTAAAGAAGTCAATGATATTAAAGACACGATTAACCCAACTTTATATTTTACAAATCAACTACTATTCAGTCGATATACAAAATAAAAAATATACCTTCACTCTATTTAAACGTTAATGTACACATCAATAGTTAGAATCAATATCTAATTTAGAGAATGTACATCAAATAAAGTGAAGGTATATTTATTTTACTATTTTACAACTGGGTTTTTCTTAATTTGAACATATTGAGAAATACTATATAACACAATACCTATCCATATAAAAATAAAGGTAATCAATTGATCAGTGTTAAATGGCTCTTTAAAGACAAAGATACCTAAGATAAACATGATTGTCGGCCCTACATACTGAATGAAGCCAGTTAACGATAATGGAATTCGCTTAGCACCTGCTGAGAACAGAATCAATGGTATTGCTGTAATTGCACCTGAAAATAGTAGCCAAAATGATGATATATTTAATCCAAATGTTATGTGTTGTTGCTGCCATAGGTAAATAACATAGATTAAACCGGCTGGTGCAGTAACAATACATTCAATAGTGATGCTACTTATCGCATCGATATGCACAATCTTTTTTAATAAACCATATATACCAAAAGAAAATGCTAATAGAAGTGAAATAAATGGAAATTCACCGATTTTTATTGTCATATAAAGTACGCCTACTAGTGCAAAGATGATGGCTAACCATTCGAATTTATTAAATCTCTCTTTTAAAAATATAAGCGCCAAGACGATACTCACTAGTGGGTTAATGTAGTAACCTAAGCTAGATTGTAGCACGTGACCATTAGATACTGCCCAAATAAATGTCCCCCAATTCACTGTAATAACATACCCTGCAACTATGATGGCAATAAGTTGCACGGGATGCGATACCAACTGATTAACATCTCTAAAAAAAGCGTTCCGTTGATTTTTTCCTATAATGAGCACAAAAATCATAAATATCACTGAAAAAATAATACGGAATGCCAAAATTTCAAAAGCGCCTATTTCATCAATTAAACGCCAATATATGGGTAAAATCCCCCATAAAATATAAGCACCTAAAGCTAAAAATATTCCTTTTTTATACTCCGAAGACACCATTAACCCTCCCTCAATATAAATGATTAAAAAATGAGACTCATTCCAACTCATTGACAGTTATGTAATCAAATTTACTAATAAAACAGCAATATTTACACATATCTGTTTGTGTACAGCTTTTGATTTTATAATCAATCTTCATTAAAATAAGCACGTTTAATACTTGGTACATCAATTGTTTGAGACATATCTATAAAGTATTGTTTTTGCCACTCTTGTGTCTTGTGAGCGACACGATTTAAATCTTTCTCCCATGTAGGATACACTCGAAAAGCCATTTTCCCTTTAGATGCATGATTTCTTAAAATACCTTTATGAAAAAGTACATGTTTTGGAAAAATAAACTGACCTACTTGAGAATCATCCATCACGTGTACAATTAATTTCCCAGGAAATGACTCATAGTCAAATGCTCGATTTTTCTTTGTTTTATCTTTTTCCCAAAGCGATAAAAAATATCCTTTTTTCTTTGTTGTTTTCTTAGCTAACCTACTTTTAAATACGTAGCCATTAATATTAAAATTGTATGCCTCATAAGATTGATTCCACTGTTCATCTCTTATAATTAATGATTGTTGTAAGTTCATTATCTTTATGATGTGATTCAACAATCGAACTGAAGACTTCATCTTCATACTCCCCTTTACTTTTAGTCTCAAAGTTCAATACATCGACGCAAACTCTGAAATACTTTTATAATAAATATTTAAAATGGGCATATATTTATTCCCTTTGCTTTATTTTTAATCTACGATATCGATTAAGTGTCGCAATAAACTCCTGCTTTCTAGGTAGCGCTAAATGACCAGGATGCCCCTGATGATTTGATATAACATCTAATCCGTGTTTCTCAATCCGTTGATACAAACTATTGGTCAATTCTACAATCGTACTTTTGTCATCTAGCAATTCATTTTTTACATAACTTAACATCATCGCTAAACCTTGTGTTTGACTGTCATCGACAAGTTGTTCTAAGCCAGAAATATGAATAGTTTCCTTACCATACGTTACTACATTCAATCCTTTAGCTTTAAAGCGATCACGTTTCCCTTTTTGATTAAAACTCGCTCTCAACGGAATTCTTGATGGAATGTGACCGAACTGATAGTGAGAAGAAAGCCTTCTTTGATAACCGTCTGACTGCGCAATGTCTTTAGCATGTTGCGTAACATCTTTCAACACATATTCATCCATCATCAATACTTGATCTGCCACGTCAAAATAATCTCCCGAACCTCCAACGATTAGAATAGTCGACACGTTATGGTCGTCATATAATGCTTTTACCTTATTAGAAAAGGGGGTAATCGGCTCTTTTTCGGGAGCAATTAAACGTTGCATACGACCATCACGAATCATGAAATTCGTTGCAGATGTATCTTCATCAATGAGTAACAATGATGCTTGTGATTCTAAAGCTTCCATGACATTTGCAGCTTGAGACGTACTACCACTCGCATTTTCAGTTGAAAAATGTGTAGTATCTCTTTCACCTGGCAAATGATCAATAAATGGCTGGATATTAACATTTTGAATACTTCTTCCGTCTTCAGCACGAATTTTCATTGCATCTTGATTTGTGATCACATATTCTCTACCATCACCAGCAATATGATTATATACACCTCGTTCTAACGCTTCAAGTAATGTTGATTTACCATGATAACCGCCTCCAACTATTAGTGTAATGCCTTTAGGAATACCCATACCCTTAATAACTTTGCCACTCGATAGTTTCATTACAATCTCATATTGTTTAGGACTTTTAAATTCAATAGCGTTATTCATAGGGAGATCTGAAACACCACTTTTTCTTGGTAAAATAGCACCATTTGCTACAAATGCAACAAGGTCACGTTTTACTAACTGTTGTCTAATCTCCTCTTGATCTATCATTAATTCAACTTGTTGTTCCAATTGTGAAACATTAATGTTGCGATAACATAAGGCATGTTCTACTATTTGAGGTAATACATTAATAAGTGTATGTCTTGCTATTCTACCTAATATGGTACGTCCTCGTGCTGGTAATCCAACTTCAATACGTGCCTCAATTTGACGATTCTTAATTACTACTGCGGTACGCTCTAAGATTTCTTGGCCACAACTATCAATTTGAATTTTACTTACTTTTTTATCTTGGGCTACTATTGATTGAATCTGCTTATGAAACACGCGCGTTAAGTAATCACTCACAGCCCGTTGTTTCAGTTCAGAATTTAATAAAGAATCAGGAAATTTTGCTTGTTGGCGATCTATAACAACACTCATCTTAGATGGTGGCGCAAATGGATCAGCTTGGATATGGTCAATACGTAGTTTAAATAAATTAAATTCGTATAGGTCTTTTATTTGCTTATACGCACCGTACTTTTGACCGTCTAACGATGTTAAAGTCTGTTCAAGTGCTTGGGCACTTTTCATATTTTCAACCTCCAACGTTCATATATCATTACTATTATTCTTGTGCCTATTATCAAGTGTACTAAACGTTGACATTCCTACAAAAATATTTGAACTAAAAAATACTCCAAATTTTCAACTATACATTGAAAATTTGAAGTACTTCACATTGTAATTATTCAGTTCTTGCTCCTGTACGTTCACGTAATTCATATTCTATTTCTTCTAAACTACGTCCGCGTGTTTCTGGTAAGAATTTAATTACGAAAATCATCGCTAAAACACCTATGAATGCAAAGATTAAAAATACCCATTCTGTACTTAATGCATCACTTAATATTGGGAAGAACAATGACACGATAAGCGTTCCGATATTTAGCACAAGCGCTGAAATGCCCGTAGCAGCGCCACGTGCGCGCATCGGGAATAATTCAGGTAGCATAACCCATAGAACAGGTCCCCAAGAAATCCCAAAGAATACAATAAATAATGATAAACAAACAATAATAATCCACGCTGATGAAGCAATTCCAATTGTCCAAATTAAGATTGCCATAATTAATAATGAGGCAATCATACCAATATTACCACCAACAAGTAGTTTTTTACGATCAATCTTATCTACTACAAAAATGGCAACTATTGTTACAAGAACATTAATAGTTCCTATACCAACTGAACCTAATATAGACGCCGCTTCACCCAGTCCAGCCTTAGCAAAGATTGAAGATGAATAGAAAATGACTGCATTGATACCAATAAATTGCTGGAAAATAGCAAATATACAACCTACAATTAATATTCTACCTAACCATGGTGATTTAATGACTGTCCATGTAGATTCAGAGATAGCGTTAATTTCTTTCATCTCTTTAAGTTCTTTATCAATTTCGCTATCGTCATAAGTAATCTTCATCACTTGACGAGCGGCTTCTTCGTTTCTATTTTCAAGTAACCATCTTGGACTCTCAGGCATAAAATAAATACCCACAAGTAAAATAACCGATGGAACAACTGCTAATCCTAGCATCCAACGCCAACCCTCAATATCCGCAAATGCATAGTTGACTAAATATGCTGCTAAAATACCAATTGTAATCATTAGTTGATTAAGTGAACCTAGTGAGCCACGATATTCTGTCGGTGCCATTTCACTTAAATAAACAGGTACCGTAGACATCGAACCACCCACTGCTAAACCAATAATTAAACGTCCAATAATTAATAATGCTAAATTGGTTGATGCAGCAAGAATCAGTGCCCCAATAATAAATACAATAGCGATGAGCATTACTAGACGTCGACGACCTAATTTATCAGCAAGTGGCCCACTGCTTCCCGCACCGACTATTGCGCCAATTAACATTGAAGACACAACGATACCCTCAGTTGTACTATTGAGAGGTATGTCTTTATGTATAAATAATAAAGCACCGGAAATCACACCATTATCATAACCATATAATAAGCCACCAAGTGCTCCCAAAATAAAGATTAAATACTTATTTGCTTTCATTCGTATCATTCCTTTTTCTACAGCTAGACTAATTATAATGCCTTTATGAAAGCGTTTCAACATAATTTTATTAACATTTACTTATTAATACTTGATTTGATATTCAAATCAAGTATTAATAAATATCATCATATTGCTTAAATTATCTATATCAATAACTTCACTAATCATAGCAATTTAAATATAATCATTGATTCTAGTAATACATATATAAAACACCCTATCCGCTCACAATTTCTATCGACCGGATAAGGTGCCTTTGATTTTTCTTTATTTAATTATTGTTTATCTGTCACTTTTTCATTACGTACCATATCTTCAAACATGTTGTCCCAGAAATCTTCTAATTCTTCTTTAGAGATACGAACTTCTGATGTATCTGTACCAACGAAGTCACCATGGTCCCAATTATGTTTAACTGGTGTCACTTGCCATACTCCTTTTTGAACTTGATCTGTCGCAGACGTATGCGCTTGGTTCAATGGATATTGCCCAGAGATGACAGACACTAGTCCATCGTTTTCTCTCCACGCTTTGTCTTTTACTTTACCAATCGTATTTGCAGTTAATGTATAGCCTATGTTCATATTGACATCTGCTTTTTGAGTACCATTTGGACCTGGTCTTGTAGATTCACCCTGATATGTTTTGTAAACAATATTGGGGTTTAAGGATGTTTTTTGATTTAAGATATCTGTACCCTCAGTAGTTAAATCATAAAATCCATTATCTTTTGTTGTCCATAATTTACTTTGTTTCACACGTTGAATATATTGAGCTAATGTTTCGTCTTCTCTTTGTTTAAGTCCCCATTGACTTAAACCAACATCAACATGAGATAATTTATTACCTTTTGACCTTGCATAGTCATATGCTACTTGTCTAATAATTTCTTCATTACCTAATAAATCTGCAGCATGGGTGCCATTATGTGGTGTGGCAATAGTAGTAATAGACGATATCATATTATCTTGTCCACCTTTATATAACGGAGAAATGTCACCACCATGTTGTTTCTGGTATTCTACCTCTTCTGGACTACCATGTCGTAATAACTCTTCAAGATAACGAATTGTTTGACCACCCATACTATGCCCAATGAGATGAATTTTTTGACCAGGCTTCCAATCCTTATAAGCGCCGGCGTATGTTTTTCCGTAACGCTCGTGTCCATATTTTGCCGCATGTGCCGCACCATAGTCTACACGTCCACCTTTAATGTAATAGTACAATTCTACAGCTCTATCATAATTACTGCCAAATGCACTTACACTTGCTTCCATCACGTTATAACCTTTAGCTCTATAATCTTGAATAATTTTGAGACGGTTACCACCCCAATAGTTACCTTTTCCTGTAACGGGACCAGTTCCTGATGCATAACCATTAAAGCCGTGTACAAGAATAATAGGATCATGATTTTTATATTCTTTTTGTGATGCTACTTTATTTGTTTGATCCTTCAATTCTTTGGATGCCTCTGTTGTCGCAGTATTTCTTGTTGTTGCCTGAGAGTTTTTAGTGAGTGCTTTAATCCCTTTTCTAGAATCATCTTTTTCATTTTCAGGAGATTCTTTTGTGGAAAGATCTTTGTCTATGTCATCCACTTTAAGTTCTTTATCTGATGATGTTGTTGGCTTTTCTTGATTTAAATGTTTATCTCCACGATTATTTCGTGTAACACCTCCATCTTTTGCTGTTATATGCTGTTCTGAAACGTTCTCAGATGCAGTCCCCTCATCCGATTGCGTTGCATCTTTATTGTATTGATTATCTAATTTTCCATCTATTCTTGAAGATTTTTGAGCCTTTTCGATGTTCGATTGTTGGACTTTAATTTTTTCTTGAGATTTTTCTTGGTCTATATTTTGATTTTCTTGTTGAGCATTTTTTACATCTTTACTTTGTAACTGCTTTTGCTCGTTTGTAATCTCCTGTTCACGTGATTCTTTCATTTTTGTTTGTTCAGATGTTGTTTTATCATCTTGTTGGGGTTGTACTAGGCTCTTTGCATTTTCATTCTTTCTAGTTTCTTCTTTTTTTGCATTTATACTTTTCGTTGTATGTTCCGCTACTTTTTTAGGGTTTTGTTGATCATTATTTGGCATAGATGTCTGAGGTTGATTGGATTGACTATCAATTTGTTTGTCTTCATTAGATTTAACGTCAGTACTAGGTGTCTCATGATATGAGTAGCCATTGTTATGTATAGTTGGAGTCTTATCAATTGTTTCTGAATGGTTAGTTTTATTATCTTTATTCTCAGTTTGTTGAGTTTCTTGATTTTTGTGTTGCATCTCAATAGAATGTGATGCACTTACTTCTGATTGTTCTTGATTTTCAAGGTGATTGGATTCAGCAGCATGTACTGAGCCTCCGCCAATAAATAACATCGATGCAACAATGATTGAAGACGCACCTACACTTAACTTTCGAATGCTATATGAATTCTTTTTATTTTTCATGTTTAAAGCACCTCTATCTTTTTTATATCATTTATAACTGTGACTTAAATGAAAAGATTAATAATTTCGCGTGGGATAATTTCTAAAATTCTTTGAATCCAAGCTTTCATCAATAAACTCCTCTCTTTTAGTTGAATGATTTAACAATTTATGAGAACAACACCAATTTTACACAATGAATATTAACCTATTATTAATTTCTTTTTACAACTATATAAATAACAATAAAATATGTACTTAAATTTAAACTTTTAAATACACACATATGCACCATCTCGATATCAATTAGTCAATCGTACAACCTTTAAAGTTTAAAAAGACACTCAAACGATTTTCATATCGCTTAAGCGTCTTTTGTAAATTTACACCATTATAATAATTGTGTGAGCGGCACCACTTCAAAGTTCAAACTATGTTTACTCATATGACATATTTGAATGAGTCTTTTAAAATAATCTACTGAGGTAAATTGGACATGTTTTTTTAAAAATCTCAAATTTTGCGTCACATCATAGCAGTCTAAACCATTCATCAATCCCTCACCGATGAGTTTTGTATAACTTTCTTTCTTAGTCCAAATTTCATAAAAATCTTTAAGTGTAGTCACTTGGTTAAATTCATTTGTTGTAAAATTCTTCGCCAAATATTTATAATCCAAGTCTTTCATTTCTTCGATATCAATACCAATAGGCTGATTATCTATTATACAAACGATATAAGGATAACTATACGAAATACTCACGTATATATGACAAGAACTTCGTATCTCTACTTTACCCATAGTTGTGATGTGATACTCCCATTCTTTAGGAGTTAATCCAGCACATTGTTCAATAGCATACTGAATCAATGCATCACCTAATTGGTGCATAAGTCGATCCTTTAAAAATCTATAGTGTATACGTTCTGGCTTTTTCAACTGACGAGAACTTCTATTCAAAAGCAATTCTACTTCCTCTAAAGTTTCTGTCATCTTAGTCACATACAAATACATGATTCACCTCTAGTTGGCATCAAATTTTTCAAACAATAAATGGTACCACTGCTGCAACCATTGGTAAGAAAGATGTGGCCACTCACCTTGTAATTCTTTCATTACTGTTTGAGTCATATTTGAATCTGTCACACCTGAAATTTGATTATCTCCATTACTATTAAGACCAATCAATTCATGCATACCTAATTCATGTAATTTCTGTTCAAACTCACTATCACTTACTACAGTCATTTCTGACCCTTTGGCATTGTCAATTACTTGTTTCATAGTTATTGAACATGGTGCGTATACATGATAAATAATAGGTATTGCATTGGATCTTGCCAATTTAATAATATGGCGCGCTGTGACATCGATAAATGAAAATTCAACTTTAGCTTTCGATATACTTTCTCCTATAAACGGCATTTTTAATAAATCATGCATGACAATACTAAAACGATTAGTTGTTAAATTTTTCATATTTAATGGTCCAGTAGAAGCACTTGTCAGATTTCCTAATCTTATAATCTGAGCTGCTAAACCTTCATTAACCGCTTCTAACACTTTAATCTCGCTATAAAACTTACTTTTAGTGTATGGTGATGTAAATAACTGGCCTTTATATAAATCTTTTTCAGAAAATGTAATATCGTCTTGATGTACTTCAAATACCGTACCCACACTTATCGTTGATATATAGATTAATTTCGCTTTTTTATCCTTAGCTAAATCAATTAATGCTTGTGTACTTCTTACATTGACATCGAAAAATGTTTCATCATCGCCAAAGTGATCTGTACGAGCTCCAGCATGAATAATTGTATCAATGGCTGAATCGATAATGAGATGGTCAAGTTCTGATAAATCCGCTAAAATAATATCAATGTGCTTCATTAATTTATCCACATGAGCCGTATCAAAATAACAATTTAAATTATTTTCCAAGTTAGTTTTAGCTTGATTGATATCATGACCTCTGACAATACATGTAATTTGATCAGCATCATCTTGCATTTCATCAATTAAATATGCGCCTAGGAACCCTGTTGCACCAGTTAGCAATACATGACCTAGAGATGATTGCGTTAGGTGTTGTGATTTTAGTTGGTATCGTCTTTCAACCAAAGATTGTAATTGTGGTAGATGATCTGGTAATACTACTTCTGGTAGTGCTTGGCGTTTTTCTGTGTGATTAGCTATATAACGAACAGTTTTAAATTGATATACATCTTGCATTGTAATGTGTATGCCATTTGATTTTAGTTTTGATACTACCACCATAGCATCTAGTGATGTACCACCCATTTCAAAGAAGTCATCATCTATACTCATAGACGATACGTCCAACACTCCGCTAACGATTTGTGCTATTTCTCGTTCGATATTATTACGTGGTGCAACAAATTTATTTTTGTGTACATTAGGTACAGGTAATCTTGACTCATCCACCTTATCATTTCCTGTTAATGGAATTTCGCTAATAGCTGTTAATGTCTTAGGAATCATGTATTTAGGCAAATATTGATTTAAATGTTGTGAAATATGATTTTCGTCTTCTTGACTTCCAACATAATAAGCATGCAGCACTTCACGCTCACCCTGTTTAGCTAAAATAACAACGCTATCTGTAACAGTATCTACTGAATTAATGATATTTTCAATTTCACCTAGTTCAATGCGATAGCCATGTACTTTAACTTGCTTGTCTATTCTACCAAGAAATTCAATTTGCCCATCTGGCATCAATCGTGCTAAATCACCACTTCGATAAAGTTGTCCTGGCCCAAAAGGATTATTTATAAATTTTTCAGCAGAAAGTTCGGGTCTGTTTAAATATCCTGAAGTTAAACTTTCTCCTGCAATACATAATTCACCTGGAATACCAACGCCACATAGTTTACCGCCTGACATAATAAAAATATCAACATTAGCTAACGGTTTCCCAATCGGAATAGTCGATGGTATGGCGTCACCTTTTTCGTATATCCAACAAGATGTGATAACTGTATTTTCAGAAGGCCCATAGGCATTAACGTACATATCACAATGCTTAGAAATATGTTGAACAAATGCTGGAGTACTTGTCGCACCTCCTGTAATCACTTTAGGAATATAGAAATGATGCATCACATTATATACCTGTAGTGGAATAGATGCGATGGTGATATTTTCTTGTGAAATTAACTTTTCTAATAAATCTGTATTGGTCCGCTCAACTGATGTTGCAATGACAAGCGGATATCCATTTAATAAACTACAGTAGAAATCAGTTGCTGAAGCATCGAACACATAATTAGCGTACTGCAGATAAACTTCATCATCGGATAAATTGAGTCTTTTTGTCCAAGCACATACTAAATTTAATATATTACGTTGTTTCACTGATACTGCTTTAGGCTTTCCTGTTGTTCCAGATGTATAAATATGATACATATCATCTTCCAAATTCCCTGCATATTCTATATTTAACCTTTTATTATTTTCAGTGTTATCAATATCTTCAATTTTAATTACTGGTATATGTGAGGATATTGTTTTTCCATATGTGAGCACTGCTGCGACTTCAGCGTCTTCAATAATAAATTCAATGCGTTTATTGGGATAAGTGACGTCAATAGGTACATAAGAACCTCCAACTTTTAATACAGCAATCATACTAGCAACCATTTCAAAACTTCGTTCAGTTAAAAGGGCTACACGTTCCCCTTTTTGAATTCCATTTTGTATCAATGTTTGAGCCATACTATTAGAATAATCATCAAGTTCTTGATACGTCATCGATTGTCCATTCATTTTAAGTGCTACATCATCTGCTTTCGCTTTCATGACATCATGTAAAAGTTGCTGTATTGACTTATTTTTTGGCAAGTTTAAAGAACAATCATTCACATGCTTGTCCAACCAAATTAATAAGTCATCATTTTCATCAATATCTTGAATTTTTAGGTTTTCGGTAGATATTACATGTTTAATAATCATTTGAAGTTGTTCAGCAATATGATGAATGGTCTCTTGTTTATATAAATCTGTATTATATTCAATATTGATGACATAGTCATCTTGATCTTCTTCAATAATAAATGACAAATCAAATTTAGCTGTTGTTGACTGAGGTGGAATATGTGTCAATTGACTATGTCCAAAATTCGCATGATTTGTTTCATTATTTTGAAGTACGAGCATCACATCAAATAACGGATTATGTGAAGCATCTCTTTCATCAACAAGATCATTGACTAAGCTTTCAAAAGGATATTCTTGATGTTCATATGCCCCTAGACACATTTCTTTCATCTCAGCCATCAATTGATCCCATGTCTTTTGATCATGAGGTCGACCACGATATACAAGTGTATTAGCAAACATACCTAACATATTTTCAGTATCGCGATGGGTACGCGCACTGATTACACTACCAATAGCGATATCGTCCTGACGTGTATATTTGTGCAATAATACCATGATTGCACTAGCAAAGAACATAAAGTCTGTCACTTGATGTTGTTCTACATAAGATTTCAATTGCTGTTTGATTTGACGATTGTAATGAAATGTCAACATATTACCGTTGGTTGTTTTAATACTTGGTCTAGGATAATCCGTAGGCATATTTAATATTGGAACCTGATTTTCAAATTGTTGTAACCAAAAGTGACGTTGTTTAGATAAGTCTCTGTGCACCATCCACTCACTATAATCTTTATACTGAAGCTTAAGTTCAGGTAATGATTTATCTTGGTATAAAGCGTTCAAATCAGATAGTAAAATCGTGTTACTCATACCATCATTAATACTATGATGAGTATCCATAAATAAATAATCTTGTTGTGGTCCATGTATATATTTAACTCGCATCTGACTTGGTTGTTCTAAATCAAACGGTTCCATAAATGATTGAATAATATCTTGCTCATTCGTTAGAGATGTCGTTACCTCTTCAAAATCAGGTGAAACATGTGTCGCAATACGTTGTTTAACTTCATTGTCATCAATTACATATTGTGTTCGTAATATTTCATGACGTTCAATCAACTTAGATAATGCACGTTGCAATTGCATAACATTAAGTTCAGAAGATAATCTCCATAAGAATGGAATGTTATACACTGTGTCTTTAGGATTGACCTTCCATAAAAGATACATACTTTTTTGAGACGCACTTAAATCATATTGATACGATTCATTTGCTTTGGGAATCACTTCATAGACATCATTTTGCAGTTCTTCAATTTGTTGTCCAAGTTGCTCTACAGTAGGCGATTTCATTAAATCACCTACTTTAAGACGTTTTTTTAACCTTTCTTCGATACGGTTTACAACTAATGTTGCTCTAAGAGAGTGTCCACCTAGTTCAAAGAAATTATCTTTAACACCTACCTGATCAACATGTAAAATCTCTTCGAAAATACGGCAAACGGTACGTTCAATATCATTACGTGGTTCTACATAATTTCTATTATTCTTTAGATTAATTTCAGGTAATGAACGCACATCTAATTTCCCATTCATCGTGATAGGTATACGATCCACCTTCATAAAATGCACAGGTACCATATATTCAGGTAATGTTTCACTTAAAATATCTTTTAATTGACCTGTTGATTTTAATTGCGATGCTTCATAATATGCCACTATTTGTTTATCTTGGTCTTGCTCTCGAACGATGACTACAGCTTTATTAATATCACGTATAGCTTCTAATGCTTTTTCAATTTCTGATAATTCTATTCTAAAACCGCGTATTTTAACTTGCTTATCGATACGACTAATATAATCAATATAGCCATCTTCTTGAAGACGAACTAAATCACCGCTTCGATAAAGCATTTCATTGTTAAAAGGTGACTGAATAAAACGTTCAGCAGTAAGTTTAGGTTGATTTAAATAACCTTTTGCTAAACCTGCACCACCAATGCACAATTCACCTGGAACACCTACGCCACAAATACGATTACCTTGCATGACATAAACTGTCGTTCCACTAATAGGTAAACCAATAGGTATACGTGAAGGCATCTCTTGTGGAATCGCAAAAGTTGTAGTAAATGTTGTATTCTCTGTCGGTCCATAACCATTGATTATTTGAGGATGACACTCACGCGAATTTAATAAGTGAACCCATTTAGCATTTAACACTTCCCCACCAATAAGCAAATAAGTTAAAGATTCTAGTGCTTCGATACGTTCGCTAGCAATTTGATTAAATAAAGATGACGTTAACCACATCGTGTTGACTTTATTTTCAGTAATAGCTTGATCTAACAATTGAGGATTTAACAACGTATCTTTAGATGTAATGACTAACCGTCCACCATTCAATAATGGACCATATATTTCAAAGGTTGCTGCATCAAAAGCTACTGTTCCTGATAATAAGACGGTTGTATTTTCGTTCAATTCGACATAATTTGGATTGTGTACTAAGCGATCAATTCCTCTATGTGGCACCAGTGTCCCTTTAGGTTTACCAGTCGTTCCTGATGTATAGATGACATAAGCGATATCTTCTGAACAATTAATGCCTCTCGGGTTATCAATATCATGTTCTCTTGAATCAACTATCAATTCTATATCCATTTGAGGTAAACCTGATTGAAATGATGTACGATATGTTACAACCGCTTTAGGTTTTGCGTCCTCAATAATATAATTCATTCTTTCTTCAGGATAATCCGGATCAATTGGTATGTAGCCTGCACCAGCTTTCAAGATCCCTAACATTCCAATAATCATTTCTAAGCTGCGTTCTGCTATTAATGCCACCATATCATTAGGTTCAATCTGATGATTTAAACGCAATCTATATGCTAAAAGATTCGCACATTGATTTAATTGATGATATGTCATCGATCGTTGTTCATATTGCAACGCAATACTATCGGGATGTTGGTGCACTTGACGTTCGAATCTTTCAACCACGGTTTTATAAGTGACCTCACTATAATTAATGTCATTGTTTTGATTATTGATGTCATTATATTTAGCTAAATCTGAGCGATCACTGAGTTTTATATCTTTAATTAATAATGATGGATTTTGTGTAATTTGCATATAAATCCCATTAATTAATTTGACTAACGTATGTACAGTTAAATCATCATAAACGTTGTCATTATAAACTATATCAAAACCATCCTGCACATGAGGATAAAACTCTAAATCCGCGAATGATGATGCTTCATTGTATAGACGATGTATATGATGACATATATGATTAAGCTCAAATTGTTCTTGTACTTTTTCAATATGAATCATCGTTTCTACATCTGTTTGTACTGCTTTAGGTTGAACAACAAAAGACGCACCACACATTTGAAGCTCTTCAAGTAGCGCGGAACACTCATCTACCATATCTTTTACGACGTCACTTTGACTAATACTTAAATTAAGTGGGGCAATGTCTGTGTTTAAAACCATCATATTCTCAGTATTTTTATTATCTATCGAAAAATGGATGCCTAACGTCACATCAGAAGATTGACTTATAAAATGATGCGCTAAGTAAATACTTACAATCCACACATCAATGTCTAAAGATGGTAGTTCTGCATGCAAAGAACACATTTTTTTCTTTTCACATGTATTCTTAACAGGTATGTAAGCGTAATTATCACCGTCTGCATTCAATACGTTGAAGTGCTTTGATGGACACACAACTTGATTTTGATCCATCTTTTGATTCATTTCTTTAATCCAATTATAAAAATCCGAGATACTATATTCACTTTTTAAAGAGTGGGTATAGGCGATATTTAATTGTTGTAAAAATGGAGTTAATTGACTTTCATTAAAAATAGTAGCATGGAAATCTAAAAGTAAGTAGGCGTCATCTAGAAATTGATATATCTTAAAATTAAACAGAGGTAATTGATTGAAATGGTAGGAATTTAAATTACGTGTAAAGAATGCTTCTAAATCTATGCTTTGCGACATTTCATTAACTTCTTTAATTTCAATAAATGGAAAAAAATCTCTTAAATTTATCTTGAGTTGATTAAAATCATCTGTCACAAACTGTGTACGCAACACAGGTTGATTTTGAACGACATCTACTAATGCATACATTAATCTATGTAACTCAATGTCGCGACTTAACTTTACCCAGTATGTCACCCTGTGTTCTGAACTTGATTGATTTAAATGTTTAAAATAAAAATATTTTTGAAAATATAGTGCTTCAATATTCATTAGAGTCCTTCTTTCATATTCATTCCCATAATAACTCATAAACAACTTACATCATATTTTCTAGCCATGATTTATATTAGTATATTCTCACTATAGAAAACAATTAGGAAAATAAAAATTAACAAAATCTTAATAAATATAGTTTTATTAAAATTACGAGCAATTTGGTATGAATTGTACATTTCTAATTTAAAAAATTATTGTGAATTTGTATTATTAAAACGACTCACTGCAATGTAAAGTGACATGCCACCTAGCAATAATAAAACAAACATATAGATCCCCATCTCCATTGAAGTTAAAAACACTCCTAATATAATTCCAAATCTTGCAAGTAATTCAGCTAGGTTAAATCCTAAAGCATGCACTGCTGAATATGTCCCTCTTTTATGAGAAGGAACCATTTTAAAACGATTTTCTTCAAGAATTGGAGAATATACCATTTCACCTATCGTCGCTATAATCATAAATATGATAAGTAACGTAAAATCATTAAGATAAGTGAGGTTCGAATATCCAATGACATAAAAAATAATTCCAATCAATAATGCTGTTTTAACATTCATTCTCATAACAATTTTTGAAATAAAAATAGGTAAAAATTATAACAATGATTGTATTCGTCATTAATAGAAGTGAATACATTTTAACGCCATTGATATGTAACGAAAACAATATCATCGGATCAAACTCTCGTTTTAAACGCACTGAAATGTACGATGATGCAGATAACTCACCCATTGTTAAAATACTAAATCCTATAATTAGAAGTAGATATGTTGTATCTTTAAATGCTGGTTTATAACTTTTTAATATTTGACCCATGGAGAATTGTTTCTCATTAGCATGATGTGTGTGCGACTGAGTAACAATATTTAAATCTTTAGGCAACCATACGATAAGTGCTATAAAAACCATAATGTAAATGACAAAAGCGATGAAAAACAACATAGATTTATGTGCCCCATACATCAATCCACCTATGAGCGCACCAAAGGCTACAGCAATATTCGTCAGCCAATAACTTATCTTATAAATATATTGCTCAACTTCAGGCGTAATCGCATCCATAATAATCGTGTCCATTATAGGTTGCTGCATGCCTATTGTGATACTAAATATTGCGTAAGCGATACAAAATAAAATGATCTTAAAAGTATGTTGTGATATTGAAATCGCCATAATTACGAGCATTAAACTTAATATAAATTGATAACTAAGTGTTAACGTCTTTTTAGGTAAACGTTCAATAATATGACCTGAAATCAAAGAAATTGGAAAATTTATCATTACAAGCCCAAATAAAAAAAGCCCTGAAAAATGTTGATTGACCATATCTGTTAAATACAACGCAATAAATGGTAAAAATGCCGTGACTATAATATTTTGAAAAAAATCGCATATTAATCGGACTTTTAAAGTTGTACTTAATTGCTTCACATTCATCCTTCTTTCTCTGTTAAAACATATAATACTTTTTAAACCTTTAAAGAAAGTGATTAACCTCATATAAATTAAACGCAATTCAATTTTGCATCACATACTATATATAATCTTTTTTATATTTAAATGCAAGTTTCATATTAAATGAATTGATTAAAAAGTTCTTTCAATTTCTCGATAATCGATTTCATTTTAAATAAAAATATTTCATCAGTTTATTTAAGTGCTGGATGGAGAGGCTTGAATTTAGAAATTATGATGGAATTCATTTTTTATTTAACCACCATTAGTCCATTTGATTTTCTACTAAAAAGCTGAAGTATAAGACATATATTCATAATGCCTTCATTGTGCCACTCTTTGATAGTCGATAGCCAAATTGCTTTGTCTATTGAAATACACTCTGTTAATGCCCAGAAGTTCATCACTGTTTTTACATTATAAAAAACCTGGAACATCGATTTGTGTCCCAGGTTCATCCCATAATTCGGTCTCTCTTATACAGTTTTTTTGAATAATTAATGATTTTTTTCTTCTTTTATGAATAACGCTAAAATAAATCCAATAATGATTAATACTGTAGTAAAAATAAATGCAACATCTATACCATGTACAGTTGCTTCTTGTGTTAGTTTCATTTTTGACATTGTCGAGTGTGAAGCTGTATACTGTTTTGCCACTATTGATAGAATCGTCACACTAACCGCTGTACCCATAGCACCTGCAATGATGCGTAAGGAATTCATAATTGCTGTACCATGTGAGACATCATCTGACTCAAGTGCATTCAGTCCAACTGTATTAAGAGGCATAACTAATAATCCTAACGCAATCATTCTTATAGTGTAAACAAGAATAACAAACCAATATGGCGTTCCTGTAGTAAGGAATGAATATAAGAATGTCATACTAATGAGTAAGATAAAACCAGGTATCACAAGCACTTTAATACCATGCTTATCAAAAATTTTTCCTGTATAAACCATCGTTAATCCATTAATGACCGCGCCTGGAAGTACAACAACACCTGATAGTAATGCTGATTGACCTAAACCTGTTTGAATGTAGATAGGTATGAGTAACGCAGGACTTACCATCGTAATATATACAAGCATTGAAGAAACAGCTGAAAGTGTGAACACTTTATTTTTAAACACACGCATATTTAACAATGGATGTTTTAATTTAAGCTGACGCGTTGTAAAAATTATGATAATGGCTATACCGAGTACAAATGTCACAATGACAGGTAGAGAGGTGATACCAAACGTACTCACGCTACTAAATGCGAATAATATTAAACCAAAGCCGAAAGTAGAATAAACTACAGAAATTTTATCAAGAACAATGTCTTTTGTTTTTGTATTATTTTCTACGAAGAAGAAACCTAAAATAAAAGCTACCGCAGCAATTGCTGAAACAAGATAAAAAGGCATTCTCCAACTAAATAAATCTACGAATAATCCAGTTAACGTTGGACCAATAGCAGGTGCACTTTGTACAACCACACCTGCTAATCCCATCGCAAACCCACGTTGTTCAGCAGGAAATAACGTAAATACTGTAAACTGCATCAATGGTAAAAGGATGCCGGCACCAATCGCTTGGATAATCCGAGATATCATTAAAATAGAAAAAGTAGGTGAAAATGCCGCTACAATAGATCCTAGAAGAAAAATAGCCATTGAGAAAATATATAAATGGCGTGTCGAATATTTATCCATTAAAAAAGCAGTGAGTGGAATCATAATACCGTTAACAAGCATAAATCCGGTAATTAACCATTGTGCTGTTGTTTCTGTGATGTTCAGTCCTTTGATGATTGCTGGTAGTGCAGTGTTTAAAATAGTTTGATTGAGCATAGACACAAAAGCACTAATGAGCATTACCGTAACGATAGCATTACGTTTAGAAGTCGTCATCGAAATGTTAGACATAGAATGGTACTCCTTTCAAAATGAAGTTGTAGACACCAAACTTAAGATTGTGTGGAAGACTATTACAGAAACAAGTTGGTAGGTATAACATGAATGGTAGTCTTACTTGAACATTAACAAGAATTATTACTACATTGTGAAATATATCCTAGAAGTCTTATATAAGTACTTAACTGTATAAAATGATTAAAAATTAACAGAAGTAAAATAAAATTCGTATCGAATAGGATGAACTACACATTTCAATAGAATGAGTTAAATCTTGTTATAATCACATTTTAGTTCTATCCTCATATGTGAATACATAAAAATACCGAGACATTTGATGATGTCTCGGATATTTATCATATATCACTAGTTGATTTATCTACATGCCTTTTCAAGTCCAAACTTACTAGCGTCATCATTTACACAACACTATTTAATAACAAAACGCTTTTCGTTAAACTTAATCCTCACGTTGTTATTTATGATGTTCAACTTTATTTATATGATATAAAGCCTGAAAATTTCTCAACGACTGTTATGCCATAATCATCTTGAGGGATTACTAACTTCCTTTATTTATCCTTTTGTGCTCTATGCCACTCCTCTGCCAAGAATAATAGAGCCACAATACCTATAATAATAACGCCAATCAGTTTCATATGTATAATATCGGCTTGATACATATATATAAGACTTGCAATCACACCAACAGGCACAATAAGGCCTAAAATTTTATTTCCCGTACGCGATAAAAAGTAATGAATAGCAAGCAAAATAGCGTATATAATGACTGGTAATATGTTCTGTAGATGAATCATAAAATTATATCCCTCCATAAACATTCATTGAATTGTCTTGCGCATTTATTGTCTATCTTAACGTATTTAAAACGGTTACTCATTTTTCTTTAAATAGTGAATGAATTCTAATACTATTTGTTGTTTTGACTTTTCTTTATTTACAATCGCTATAAAATTTACTACATAATCAAATGGTTTACCTAGGGTTACTGACTCTATGAGTTCGTTATCTAAAAATGGTTCATTTTCAAGCATTAACGCTGAAACGATACCTACACCTAAACCTTCAGCAACTGTTCGCATAAGAACAATTGGATTAGTGGTTTTAAAAATAATCTTAAGTGGATGGTGCGTTTCTTCAAATTTCTTCAAGTGATGTTGGTAAAACTCACGATCATATAGTACAAAAGGATATTGTTGAATTTCTTCCAAATTAACATATTCTTTGAAAGTTAATTTAGACTTTTTAGGAACAATCAATCTAAAATGAGAGGTTAAATTAAGTGAGTGTTGTGATACTTGACTATCTTCATCCTCTCGTTCTGTAACACCTATCAGACCAATATCAATGTCACCATGATTAACCAACATTTTTATTCTATCTTTATCAGCTTCAATGACTTCAACATCAACATTAGGGTGGTTAGCTTTAAATTGAGATAAAGCTTTGGGTAGTATTTTATGAAAGAGAGTTGGAATCGTACCAACTCTAAGTGTTCCTTTAATATTTGTCTTCATCATAGCTATTTCTGATAATAGTGCATCTTTAGACTCTAGTATCTCTAATATAAACGGTATTAAACGGTTTCCTGCTTCTGTTAAAGTAGTTCCTTTTCTAGAACGCGAAAATAATTTATATCCTAATTCTTTTTCTAAATTTGTGAGAGATTGACTCATTGCAGATTGGCTAATATGTATGCTTTCACTCGCTTGAATCATTGATTCCAATTCATATAGCTTTTTTACGTATGCTAACTGTTCAAAGTTCATAATTCTCTCCTTTTATATAAGCTTTACTTATATTATATTAATCAATTCTAATTATACATTAGTATATCCGATATATATAATAGATGTTATGACAACATTAAGAACGTAGAATTTCATTATATTGAGGAGGGATAGCATGTCGAATCAATCAACGAATAACCGTTTGTGGACGAAAGACTTTATATTTATTACTTTCGTTAACTTATTCATGTATTTAATTCATTACATGTTGGTCGTAACAATCACTGAATATACTATTGATAAATATCATGCCTCTGAAAGTATAGGTGGATTAGCTGCAGGTATATTTATTATTGGTATGCTAGCTGGACGTTTAGGTTCTGGCAGAATCATAGATCACTTACAACCTAAAAAGGTCTTACTTTACGGCGTCATCTTTTCAATTATTACGATAGCATTATATTTCACTATCACAAGCCTATGGATTCTTATGTTGATTCGATTTATTCATGGCATAGCCTTTGGATTCTCATCAACGGCAACAGGAACCATTTCATCTCGAATCATCCCAGAGAATCGAAAAGGTGAAGGTATTGGTTATTATGGATTAAGTGTAACACTTGCTTCTGCTATTGGCCCTTTTATTGGATTAGTATTTAATAACCATTTAGGGTTTAAATCTATCTTTGCTATCAGTCTATTAAGTATTCTTATAGCATTTGTATTAAGTATTTTTATTAAAAGACTACCTGTACTTAATCATAATCTCGAAGCTAAAGATCAACCAAGTGGTATGCACGCTTACCTGCAAAAAGAAGCACTACCTATTTCTTTGGTAGTCATCTTAATTGGTGTCGCTTATTCTAGTGTTTTATCATTTTTATCTATTTACTCTGAAAAAATCAATCTCGTTACTACATCAAGTTTCTTCTTCATTGTCTTTGCGATTGTTACGTTTATCACACGCCCATTTACAGGTAAAATTTATGACAATTATGGTGAAAACAAAGTAATGTATCCAGTTTTACTGAGCTTTACATTTGGGCTTATTATTCTCGGTTTTACTCATACAAGCATAATTTTGCTTATTGCAGCTGCATTCATCGGCTTTGGTTATGGCACTATCGTACCTACTGCTCAAGCAATTGCAATTCAACAATCACCTGCAAATAAAATGGGCTTAGCAACGTCAACATTTTATATCTTTGCGGATTTCGGTGCGGGTATGGGGCCATTTATTTTAGGTATCATCATACCATTTATTGGTTATCGTCAATTATATATGGCAATGGGGATGCTTGTTATCATAGCACTTATTCTGTATTACTACGTTCACGGTAGAATGCACAAAAATCCATTCAACAAAAGAGAATATTGAAATTATTCCAAATAATTTTTAATTAAAACACCGTATAAATTTATTAAATAGCCACTTAGGGTTGAAAGTTAAAATCTCTAAGTGGTTATACTATTAAAATATGATAACTTCATTTTCCATTCAAATTATATTAATATCAAGTTTGTATAATAAAAAAAATATATGTTAACACTTAAATATAAGCACAGTTTTTTTGCAATACACAATATATAGTATTATCATATGATTATAAAATATTTAATAGAGGTGATATTGTTGAGTGAATTTTTAGCTGCAATAGTCGGAGGCATTTTTACTTTAGCAGGTACATTTATAGCACTTTGGTTCCAATTTAGAAAAGATGATAAAGATAAAAGAAAAGATTATCATAACGATCAAGTTAGTTCTTTAGATGTTACAGCTTATAAAGCTGCAAAAGTAAGAAATAACTACTTAAATTTCGAAACTTCTAACTTTAGTAAAGAAAATACAATGGAAATTTATCAAGATATTGAAACAGATTTTAAATCTCTTGATACCCATGTTCAAAATTTAATTTCTCTAATGAGTCATCATAGCGATCAATCGAATACAATAATACAAAAATTATTAGGTAGCTATGAACCAGTCGAAAATCAATATAACAAACTTAAAGTAGCTTATAAGATTTATCACCATCAATATAATACACCGGATTTTGATAAAAATGGCATCACTTTCTCTAAAAGAAAACTAGACATCGAAATAGATCAATTTATAGATAAATTAGAAGCATTTGCTAAAACCGAATATGCTAATCACCAACTATATAAACCAACACTAAATCCTACTGTAGATAAATCCGACGCAATTTATAAAAATAAAAAATATTAACTTCATCAAACTTTGTCATATGTGACCAACACATGAAACATTATAAGACAGAAAGCAATATTCCTTAATAATTCTTATACAAACAAATTTTCCTTTATGTTTTGAGATTATTTATCTTTTTCGATTTTATAATTTTTACAAATCTTTTAGCTATTTAACCAGAAATATATTTACAATATCTTCGTTAACGCTACATCTTACTTTTAGTATGTATACTAACATTAAAAACTAGGAGCACCATAACTAACTAGCTATGGTACTCCTAGCGACAATTTCAATATTTATGCTCTATCTTTACATATTATTCTTCAGGATATTTAGCTCTTACTTCAGAGATAACACTATCCATACTCATATTTGATTTAATTCCTACACTTGCAATAAAGCTTCCTTCAACGATTGGCGCTTCCATTTTAACAATTTTGTGGTCACCTTCGTACATTTCTAAAGCTGTGTCTAAATTCATACCTGCTGAACCGATGTCATAGAAACAAAGCGCATCATTTTCAAGTCCATTAATTACAGAGACGATTTGATCAAATGATGTACCGATTTCATCGTCACTTAAGCCACCAACGGCAATAAGGTCAACACCACCGTCAGTCATTTGATTGATTAATTGTTTAACACCTTCTGCGATTTTATGACTATGACTTACTACTACTATAGATGTCATGACTTACTCTCCTCCTATAATTGCATTAAGAATATAAACACTACTTTGTGCACCAGGATCAATATAACCTTTTGAAGCTTCGTTAAAATATGATGCACGGCCTTTAGTAGCTACCATATTTTTGGTTTCATTAGCAAATGATTGTAGTTTATCTAGATCTACTGTTTCATTTTTTTCAACAGCTTCTCTCGCACGTTCGATAACATCATACATCGTTTTTTCATTTAATTCGACTTTACCACGTTGTTGAATGCCATCAGCAAACGCTTTAAGTACCTCTTTAAGATTATCATGATCAATTTCATCATTCACTGCACTCGCCATTTTGATAAAACCAAATCCGTATAATGGTCCAGAAGCACCACCTACGTTAGACATTAATGTCATACCTGTTGATTTAAATAGCGCTTGCATACTTTGATCATCTATTTTTTCTTTTAAGTGTTCGAAACCTCTGACCATATTTACACCATGATCTCCATCACCGATAGCTCTGTCTAAATCAGTCAGTTCACTTTCTTTTTCTTTAAAAGTATTTTCTAAATCTAATAAGCGTGCTTTGATATCTGCTACATTCATTCTCTAAGTCACCTCAAAATTTAATATATATTTATTACTTATTGAATCTTAAAATTAGAAATATTTACTTGCTGTAGGTGCAGCTAAAGCTTCACTCAATTCTTCACTGAAGGGGAGTACAGTTATAGAGAAGCCTTGCATGTCTAACGCTGTCATATAGTCACCTACGAACCATTGTTTAACATCAATATCATTCTGATTGAATTGTTCATCTAGATATTTAGTAACTATATTTAATTCTGATAGTGGCGTACCACCCATACCGTTAACCATTACGATTAAAGGTTTTTTCTCAATTTCTTTGTATAATTGATCGAGTAAACGTTCAACAATCACGTTAATAGGTTGTACGTCTTCACGATGTAAACCTTTTTCACCGTGAATACCGATACCAATTTCCATTTGATTGTCTTCAATATCGAAACCGTTTTTACCAGTTGTGGGTACCATTGGAGGCGTTAATGCCATACCAATACTTTTAATATCTGGTAAAAGTGCCTCAACTTTAGATTTGATTTCATCAAGTGCAACACCTTTTTCAGCTAGGTATCCAGCATATTTATGCACAAATACTGTACCCGCTACACCACGGCGTTTTTCCGGGTCAGAAATAGCAATATCATCTCTGACAATAACACTTTCAACTTTAATATCTTCCATTTGAGCCATTTCTTGAGCCATTTCAAAGTTCATAACGTCTCCTGCATAGTTTTTAATAACAAGTAGAACGCCGTCACCATTGTCCACAGCTTTAATGGCATCTAATATTTTATCAGGTGTAGGTGAAGTGAAGATTTCTCCACATACAGCTGCATCGAGCATGCCTTCTGCTACAAATCCTGCGTGTGCAGGTTCATGTCCACTGCCGCCCCCAGAAACGAGTGCAACACCTGATTGTTTTTTATGCTTTCTAACAACAATAGTGTCAGATACAACTTCAACATCGTTGTTTGAAACTGTAATTCCATCAAGCATATCTTTTAAAATTGTGTTTTTATCTTGAATTAACTTTTTCATTCAAAGCGACTCCTTTTAGTTGAACTGACTTTTAGATAAATCATTAACAGTTAAAATTGCGTCTGCGATTTCATCAGCAGTGATTTTATCACTTAAGTTAGCAAACGTATCATTTGGTGTTAATGCACGTTCACCTACTTGAACTAATTCTTCATAACTTGTGTTTTCAATGTGAAGACCTTCTAATGTTGTTGGCATATTGATATTATCGAAGAATGTTTTGTATTTCATGAATTTTTCAGTTGGCGCATTTTCAAGTACTAATTGTACTAAAATACCGTATGCCACTTTTTCACCATGAGTTAAGTGGTGGATATCTCCTTCTAAAGCTGTGAATCCATTATGAATTGCGTGTGCACCTGCTAATCCGCCGTTTTCAAATCCTAAACCTGAAAGTAATGTATTGGCTTCAATCACAGCATCTACTTGTGGTGTCACGATATGTTTTTCTACAGAAGTATAAGCACTGTAACCATATTCAAAAATAACCTCTTCACATTTTTGAGCGATTGCTAAACTTGCTAATGTAGGTTTGCCATGGAACATGTTTTGCCCTTGTCTACGAAGTGTAGATTCAACTTCGATTAATGTTGCTAAACCATCACTCATACCTGATGCAAATAAACGTACAGGTGCTTGTGCAACAATTTCAGAATCTACGATAACTGTATCAGGGTTTTTAGGGTAGAATTCATAACCACTAAATGATCCATCTTCGTTATAAATAACAGATACTGCTGCTGTTGGTGCATCCATTGATGCTGTAGACGCAAAATCGATGACGCTTGCTTTAAGTTCAAATGCTACAGCTTTACCTGTATCTAACGCTTTACCTCCGCCTAAACCAATAACAACGTCAATGTTTTTTTCTTTATATTGTTTAACTATACGTTGAATTTCTTCTTCAGAAGATTCTCCTTTAAATACTTCATATTCAAAATCAACGTTGTTATTTGCTGAGAAACTTTCTTTTATTTTTTCTTCAGTGATATTCCAAACCACTTCATCTGCAATAATCAACGCGTGACTACCAAGACGTTCTGTTTCTTCAGCGATAGAGCTAACAATACCTTTCCCTTGTACATATCTTCCTGGTGATTGATAAATAAATTTAGACATAAGTATTCCTCCAAAACATCTTTTATATTTATATTAAAAAATAAGATTTAAAATGAAATAATGTAATCTCATTCCCCTAATCTTAATTTTTAATAAGCATGGATCATACTGTCTCTCATCTCTCAATTCCTAGTATACGCTTTCAAAAAAAATTTTAAAGGATTATCCATCGAAAATTTAATAGAATTTGATTAAATTGTTGTTAATTCTTTTGAAAAATCATTAAAACAGCGCATGGTTAGTGCATTATGACAATTTATTTAAAACTATATTTACATTTATTGAAAATATTTTTAATTATAATTTAACTGTCGATTTCAAACCCTAAATCTTCAATCATGCGATAATCTTCCTCATTCGGTTGACCGCCTGTAATTAAGTAATCTCCTACAAAAATTGAATTAGCCGCTTTCAATGCGAGTGGTTGTAATGAACGTAGATTTACCTCCCGTCCACCTGCAATTCGAATTTCTTTTGTTGGATTGATTAACCTAAACATCGCTATAATTCTTAAACATTTCATTGGTGACAATAAATCTAATCCACCAAATTTAGTTCCTTTAATAGGATGTAAAAAATTAATAGGAATGCTATCAGCATCAATGGCTCTTAAAGCAAATGCCATGTCAATAATGTCCTCATTCGACTCTCCCATACCACATATCACGCCTGAACAAGGAGAAATATTATTATCTTTCATCATTTCAACCGTATTCACTCTATCCTCATATGTATGTGTAGTTACTACTTCATCGTGATAACGCTCACTCGTATTTAAATTATGATTATAACGATCGACACCAGCAGCCTTTAATTTTTTAGCTTGTTCTTCTTTCGTTAATCCTAAGCACGCACAAATCTTTAGTTGTGGGTGTACCTTTTTAATATCTTCCACTGTTTCGCAAATATGATCGACTTCTCTGTTACTAGGACCTCTACCACTCATAACGATACAGTATGTACCGATTTGATTTTCAGTTGCCACTTGAGCGCCTTCTTTAATTTGGTCCTGTTCAACAAGTGCATAACGTTGCTTTTCTTTCATTTTTACAGATTGCCCACAGTACCCACAATCTTCTGCACAGATACCACTTTTAGCATTTAATATCATATTAAGCTTAACTTTTTTACCATAGTAATGTTTTCTCACTGTATAGGCTTCATTTAATAAATCAAATGTATCAATTTCAGCATTTTCGAAAATAGATATTGCTTCATCTTTTGTTAATGACTCTTGATTTAACACACGTTGAGCTAGGTTTAATGTCATAATCTTTAACTCCTTTTTCTTAAAAATTAGCATTTTCAAATCATTCGATTGCACATTGTAAACTTTTCTATATTATAAGTTTACATTAATCTAGATACGATTGAAAATATTTATAAAAAAAAGGATGGAACAACGCGTACATTGTTTCATCCTCGCAATGGTATAACACGGAATTAAAGTACTCCATGTAAATATAACTTTATTAATTATTAAAGTGTCTGCACACAATACAATAATTATGTGTAAAACTTTCTTTTACTAATAGAAATTTAGTATTTAATGTCAGGAATTATTTTACTTCACCCGTTTTAGGATTAAATTGTTTAATTGATGACTTTCGTAGTTCATCCTTTTCATTCTTACTTATTTCGTATTGATTATGATAAAGTGTCGATTCCCAACTTCCATACATTGGATTTGGGAAAATAATATACTTTTTGCCAAAATCTTTTGCATGCTTCTGTACGAGTTTCTCACGTTCTTTAGCAGTAGATTTTTTAGGATCTGTAAAATCTAACAAATTGTCACCAAATAACATCACTAACTTATGATTTTTTTCGACTTGTTGACGTCGCGATGCTTTACTTTTATCGTTTTTCCCTTTTAGTAAAATATGATTATCTTTCACTTGCGGTAGTCCAATATTTTTTAAATTTTCCTTTGTAGCTTTAAAATCTTTTTCCTTATCACGGTCAGAAATATAGTAAATATCGATACCTTTTTTGTCAGCATATTTTAAGAATGATTTGGCGCCATAAACAGGTTTTGCCTTCGCTGCAGCAACCCATTCATGCCATCCTTCTGGAAAAGACGTATCGTGCATAGAAGCATATCCTTGATATGGTGAATTATCAAGAACTGTTTCATCTAAGTCTAAAGCTATAGCAAGTTTTTTCTTACCTTTATCCTTTTTAATATGTTCATCTAACTGATATTTTGCAGTATTGTATCCCTGTAGATAAAGTGCCTTCGCTTCGGCAGAATTTTGATACCATGAGACAGCCATTACATTTTGTTCACCAAGGTTGGGAGCATTTTGATGTTGTGTCGTTTGATTATGGTTATCTTTAGTATGAGATTCACATGCATATGTATGAATTGGTGCTGAAATTGTAACTGTCGATGCTAATGTAGCTATTGCAATGTACTTTGATAATTTATTCATTGATTCACCTCATTAAAATAATTGAAAATTACAAATTTTAGTATATAGTAATTTTATTACAAAATGAATCATAAATTTTTTCAAAAAATTACATATCAATTAAAATATCAAAACTCATCGTAAAATTGCATATGCGTCTTCTCACATTTATAATATTCCATTCTATCTTTTAATGTTCCAGTATGTAATTCAATTTTATGCCCATCCAGATCTGTAAAATATATCGATTTTTTGTCTTTAATGTCTCTTGGTCGCCCTTTTAAAATATTTACTTGATTCTCTTTAAGCCATTGAATCCACTGTTGAAAATCTTCTTCATCTATGGAGAAAGCAATGTGCGTATAGGAATGACTTATTTCATTCCTTGGTATATTTTTTTCTTGATTCAGTGCAATCCAAGTATGACCAATAGTTAAATATGCTGTCGTTCTACCTGATACTAATAAGTCACCATGTAAAATATCTTTATAAAATTGTATAGAGGTATTTAAATCACTCACTGAAAAACAAATATGATTAACATTTGTTATTTCCATTTATACACTCCTTGTATTAGTGACATTAACATTTAATCTCATGCGTAAAAAAACCTGTAACCAAACGAATGATCACAGGATGTTCTGATATATGATTGAATAATTAATTTAAATAGTGATCCACGTGTTCAAGTCTATAGTGTGAATCTTTCGCTTTCTCATCTTCAAATTCCTTTTTAGTTAATGGAGATAAATGTTCAATCTTGTAATGTAATTTTTTCGCAAACGCTTCAACTTCATCTTGATTATCAGCTGTTACGAACATCGTTAATACATTATCATCAACAATATCTTTATGGTGTTGATAATTCAACTTATACACTTTCATCTTACTGTTCCTCCTATTATACTAATATGCCCTTTTTACTTTGAATGACCTTCAATTTAATTAGAATAATCCACTGTTAGCTTAAATTTCATGTAAGTTGTGGTTTATTGTAAGAGATGTTTCTAAATATAATAAAGAACAAGTGATTAATCAATATAATTTTACAATTATTTTGAGAATTCACTAATAATATAAAGAAGTTACTACGGTTTATTCAACTAACATACCTCTTACATTTTGATTCTAATCTACCTTCATTATTTAAAATGTGTTAAATTCACTTTAATTGAATTTTCTAAATTCTTTAAAGTTGGTTTTAACTTAAACATAAACCTTTTTTGACAAATTTCACACTATTCAAATTCAATGTTAATAAAAAGTTCATTGATTTATTAATAAAAAATTACAATTTTTTAATTAAGTTGAAAACTGCAAGGAAACGCTTACAATAAAATTGTAATTCATTCACAAGGAGTTGTTATTGATGAAAAATTTACGTAACAGAAGCTTTTTAACTTTATTAGACTTTTCACGACAAGAGGTAGAATTTTTATTAACACTCTCCGAAGATTTGAAGCGTGCCAAATATATCGGCACTGAAAAGCCTATGCTAAAAAATAAAAATATCGCGCTTCTTTTTGAAAAAGATTCCACTAGAACACGTTGCGCATTCGAAGTTGCCGCACATGATCAAGGTGCACACGTCACTTATCTTGGACCTACAGGTTCTCAAATGGGAAAAAAAGAAACTGCTAAAGATACAGCACGT
This sequence comes from Staphylococcus sp. GW823-FHT05F06, assembly GCF_058795495.1. Taxonomy (NCBI): domain Bacteria; kingdom Bacillati; phylum Bacillota; class Bacilli; order Caryophanales; family Staphylococcaceae; genus Staphylococcus; species Staphylococcus sp. GW823-FHT05F06. The sequence goes on from NZ_JBXAHW010000011.1 coordinate 38,207, forward strand.
GTACTTGGTGGTATGTATGATGGTATTGAGTACCGAGGTTTCTCTCAACGTACTGTAGAAACATTAGCGCAATATTCAGGTGTTCCGGTATGGAATGGATTAACCGATGAAGATCACCCTACACAAGTGCTTGCTGACTTTTTAACTGCTAAAGAAGTATTGAAAAAAGAGTATGCTGATATCAACTTTACTTATGTTGGCGATGGACGTAACAATGTTGCTAACGCATTAATGCAAGGTGCTGCCATTATGGGTATGAATTTCCATCTTGTTTGTCCTAAAGAACTCAATCCGACAGAAGAATTATTAAATCGTTGCGAACGTATTGCGACGGAAAATGGCGGTAACATTTTAATAACAGATGATATTGATAAAGGCGTGAAAGATTCTGATGTTATTTATACAGATGTTTGGGTATCAATGGGCGAACCTGATGAAGTATGGCAAGAACGCCTTAAACTTTTAAAACCATATCAAGTTAACCAAGCATTATTAGAAAAAACAGGCAATCCAAATGTTATTTTTGAACATTGTTTACCTTCTTTCCACAATGCAGAAACTAAAATTGGTCAACAAATTTATAAAAAATATGGCATTAGTGAAATGGAAGTCACTGATGATGTCTTCGAAAGCAAAGCTTCTGTAGTATTCCAAGAAGCTGAGAATAGAATGCATACAATTAAAGCGGTCATGGTAGCAACTTTAGGAGAATTCTAAATTATAGAAGGAAGTGAGTGAAATGGCTAAAATTGTAGTAGCTTTAGGTGGAAACGCTTTAGGAAAATCACCACAAGAACAACTTGAATTAGTAAAAAATACAGCTAAATCCCTAGTAGGATTAATTACTAAAGGTCACGAAATTGTGATTAGTCACGGTAATGGACCACAAGTAGGAAGTATTAACCTTGGTCTGAATTATGCAGCTGAACACGATCAAGGTCCTGCTTTTCCATTTGCTGAATGTGGCGCTATGAGTCAAGCCTACATCGGCTATCAACTTCAAGAAAGTTTACAAAATGAACTTCATTCAATGGGCATAGATAAGCAAGTTGTCACACTAGTTACCCAAGTAGAAGTTGATGAAGGCGATCCAGCTTTTAATAGTCCAAGTAAACCCATCGGTCTGTTCTACACTAAAGAAGAAGCAAATCGTATTCAACAGGAAAAAGGTTATCAATTTGTAGAAGATGCTGGTCGAGGTTACCGTCGCGTTGTACCATCACCACAACCAATATCTATTATCGAACTGGAAAGTATTAAAACTCTAGTAGAAAATGACACACTCGTCATCGCTGCAGGTGGAGGTGGTATACCAGTCATTCGCGAACAGCATGATAGCTTTAAAGGTATAGATGCCGTCATCGATAAAGACAAAACAAGTGCATTATTAGGTGCTGATATTCACTGTGATCAACTCATTATTTTAACAGCGATTGATTATGTTTATATCAACTATCATACTGACCAACAACAAGCACTTAAAACAACAAATATAGATACGCTTAAAACATATATTGAAGAAGAACAATTTGCCAAAGGCAGCATGCTACCTAAAATCGAATCTGCCATCTCCTTTATTGAAAATAATCCTAACGGTAGCGTGCTCATCACATCATTAAATCAATTAGATGCAGCACTAGAAGGTAAAATTGGCACACTCATTACAAAGTAACGTTTTAACGTATAAGTAGAAATTAATTTAATCATATTCATACAGTGCATCCTGTTATTCCACTCCTCTCCATTTCATACAGGGTGCACTTCCTTAATCAATCATGTAAAATACTAACCAAATTCAATTGATAGGCTTTTATTTTAGGTTAACTGTCGAAGGAGATGAAACCGTTGGAACAAGCGATCAATGATAATAAAAAGAAAAAACGTTTTAACTTTAGAATGCCAGGTGCATTTATGATTCTCTTTATCCTAACAGTTGTCGCAGTTATAGCAACTTGGATAATCCCCGCGGGTGCATACTCAAAACTTTCATATGAACCTTCATCCCAAGAATTAAAAATTGTCAATCCTCATCATCAAGTAAAAAAAGTTCCTGGAACACAAAAAGAGCTTGATCGATTAGGAGTTAAAATCAAAATAGAACAATTTAAATCTGGTGCAATTAATAAACCCGTTTCAATTCCTAATACTTACGAACGTCTAAAACAACATCCAGCTGGTCTTGATCAAATTACTAGTAGCATGGTTAAAGGAACCATCGAAGCCGTCGATATTATGGTCTTTATACTTGTTCTAGGTGGACTGATTGGTATTGTTCAAGCGAGCGGGTCCTTTGAATCAGGATTGTTAGCACTTACTCAAAAAACCAAAGGCCATGAATTTATGTTGATTATGTTCGTAGCGATTTTAATGATTCTGGGTGGAACACTATGTGGCATTGAAGAGGAAGCTGTAGCGTTCTATCCTGTACTCGTTCCAATATTTATTGCGCTCGGATATGATTCTATTGTCTCTGTCGGTGCAATTTTCTTAGCAAGTTCTGTGGGCAGTACATTCTCAACAATCAACCCATTCTCAGTCGTCATTGCTTCTAATGCAGCAGGAACAACTTTTACTGATGGTCTTTATTGGAGAATAGGCGCTTGTATCATCGGTGCCATATTTGTTATTAGTTATTTGTTCTGGTATTGTAAAAAAATTAAAAAAGATCCTAAATCCTCTTATTCTTATGAAGACAAAGCAGCATTTGAAAAACAATGGTCTGTGCTACATGATGACGGTTCTTCTGAGTTTACATTACGTAAAAAGATTATTCTTACGCTTTTCGTCTTACCATTCCCTATTATGGTTTGGGGCGTCATGACACAAGGATGGTGGTTCCCAGTCATGGCATCTGCATTCTTAATCTTTACCATTATCATCATGTTCATTGCTGGAACAGGAAAATATGGGTTAGGCGAAAAAGGCACTGTAGATGCATTCGTTAATGGCGCTTCAAGTTTAGTAGGTGTATCTTTAATCATTGGTTTAGCTCGAGGAATTAATTTAGTATTGAATAAAGGAATGATTTCTGACACAATCTTGCACTTTTCATCATCTATCGTGCAACATATGAGTGGGCCTTTATTCATCATCGTGTTACTCTTTATCTTTTTCTGTTTAGGATTTATCGTGCCATCATCATCAGGATTAGCAGTACTATCTATGCCTATCTTTGCGCCATTAGCTGATACGGTAGGTATACCAAGATTTGTTATTGTTACAACATATCAATTCGGTCAGTATGCAATGTTGTTCTTAGCGCCTACTGGACTTGTAATGGCAACACTTCAAATGTTAAACATGCGTTACTCACACTGGTTACGTTTCGTATGGCCTGTTGTCGCGTTTGTTTTAATATTTGGTGGAGGCTTACTAATTACACAAGTTTTAATATACTCATAATCTTTTAAAAGTGGAAAAAGATTTACCTATTCATAGTTATATCTTTTAGAAATGACGAAAAAAGAACGCCTAGGACATTAATAGTCGTCCTAGGCGTTCTTAGCATATTAGCAGTCGATGCTTAAATAAAAAAGTTCTATATTCAAATTTTACATGCATGGGACGCTTCATTGTTGAAATAATCTAACTCATTCAATACGTACGCTCTCCCACTTCTTTATTAATCTTAACAAAAGCCGTACGAGTTTAACTATATTCTAACATTCTTTTTAAATATGTGATGATGTAAAACGGTCAATGACATCTTCTATTGCTTTATCCCAAAATGCATAATCGTGATTACCTGGCGCTTTTTTAAATTGATATGGAATACCTTTTTCATCTAAATAGTTCACAAAATCAATATTACCTTGATACAGTTCATCTTCAGTTCCACAAGTAATATATAGTTGTGGTAACGCTTGTCCATTGTCTATTGCTTGTTCAACTAAATAGTATGGATCAAAAGATGTCCCCGCGACATGTTGCGTATTACCTACAATCGCTTCTGGAGTAAAATCATACCATTGATATTGACCAAACATAGAAACATCATATGGCGCTGAAAGCATGGCGGCTTTTGAGAAACGATAACTTTGCGTTAATGCAAATTTGATTGCACCATAACCTCCCATAGAGTGACCTGCTATAAAATTATCTTCTCTCTTTTTAGACAATGGAAATATTTGATGAACATAATCATAAACTTCTAGTATATAGTCATAATAACTATGTCCATAAGCCATATTTGAATAGAAACTATGATCAGCATTAGGCATCACCACTGCTAGTTGATGGGTATTCGCATAGCGTTCTATACTCGTATATCTCATATAAGAGGAAGTATCACTTGATAAACCATGTAGCAATAACATAGTTTTTAATGGTTTCGCATTTTCATTTGTATCAAAGTAACTTTTATCTTCTGGAAGAATGACATTAATCATTTGATGCATTCCTAAAGTTTTAGATAAATAATTTAATGTAATATGAGCCATAATCTTGGCTCACTCCTCCCTGTATAAAAAATTAAATCACTTACGTAGCTGGATCTAGCTTTTTCTCTAATAAACGTAATAAAACATCTATAAGTATGACAATGATAACGATAGGTATTGCACCTGCTAGAATGAATAGTGTTCCATCAGTTGCATTTGTACCTCTAATCACAATATCACCTAATGTTGGCGCACCAATAAATGAACCTACAGCTACGACACCAATAGCTACAACAAGGGCAATCCGAATACCACCTATAATAACTGAAAGTGACAGAGGTAACTCAATCATAGTTAATACTTGGTTACGCGTCATACCCATCCCTTTTCCAGCATCTTTAATATTTGGGTCAACTTCATTAATTCCTGTATACGTATTTTTAATAATAGGAAGCAAGGCATATAAGAACACAGTAAAAATGACTGTATTCATACCGAGTCCCATACTAAGCATTAATATCGCTAACATAGCAATAACCGGAACAGTTTGAATAATATTCGCGATAGTAATAATCACACCTGATAATTTACCAAATCTTGCAATGATGATACCAAGAGGTATGCCCACTAAACATGCTAGTAAAACACCGTAAACAGACATTAACAAATGATTAACAAACAATTCCCATAGGTAGCCAAAGTTCATTTGGTAGTAGTGAACGAGTTGTTGTATTAAATTCCCTTCCATGTTTATTGACCACCTTTCTGTTTATCTTTTTTATTGTCATCGTCTTCAAAATAATGATGTTTTTTCAAGAAGTCCTCTGCAACTGTTGCAGGCTCTTTTCCTTTACCATCAGCTTGATAATTTAATTCTTGCATTTGTTCTGTTGATATCTTACCTTCTAATTTTTTAACAATCGGTTTGAGCTCTGGCTTCTCTTTTAACAATTGATCTGATGCAAGTGGACTGGCATCGTATGGTGGGAAGAATCGACGATCATCTTCCAACACTTTTAAATCGTATGCTGAAATACGCCCATCTGTAGAATAACCTACTGCTACGTCTAATTTGCCAGAACTAAGTGCATCGTAAACCAGGCCAATTTGCATGGGTCTCACAGTACCAAAGCTATAACCATATTCTTTTTTAAATGCTGGATAACCGTCACCTTTGCGGTCCATCCATGAACTATCCATACCTACTCTTAAATCTTTCGCATGTTTTTCCAAGTCTGAAACAGTTTCTAAATGATATTTTTTAGCTGTTTCTTTTGTCACTATCAATGCATACGTGTTTTCGAAACCATACGAATTGAAGAAGGTTTGATTGTATTTCTTTTTAAATCCTTCTTGTGTCGCTTTCATGGCCTTTTTAGGATCTTTAATCGGATCTTCTTTCAACGCCCCTGTTAAGTCAGTGCCTGTATAACGCGTACCTGACATATTAGCTTGGCCACTTGTGACAGCATTATGTTGAATCGTACTTGAACCTAAATTATTAATTAAGGTAGGTTTAATTTCACCTTTTGTATCATGTTCAATAAGTAATCTCAGCATGTGCGATATAATTTGTGATTCACTTGTTCCTAAACTTGTGATTCTAACATCGTCATCTGAATGACTATTTTTTAAACCGGGTAAGTTACATCCAGATAACACTGTTAGACATAATACTAAAACAATCAGATATTTTTTATAATTCTTCATATTATCCTCCTTCAATGATTATCTGGAAACTTTTAATCCTTTAGGTACAACCCATTTTTCAATCAGTGATAAAACATAATCTACAATAAGTGCAATAGCAGTGACAAGAATAGTTGCAGTAATAATCATACTCGGTTCAAATAGCGCTAATCCGTTAAAGATAAAATCACCTAAACCACCAGCACCAACATAACTTGCCAATGTTGCCCAACTAATGACATAGACCGAAGACAGTCTAATTCCACTAAGTATTAATGGTAATGCGAGTGGCAACTCAACATCTTTCATCAATTGAAAGTTAGTCATTCCCATACTACGTCCTGCTTCTCTAAGGTTGGAATCTATATTTTGAATGCCTATAATCGTATTATTTAAAATTGGTAATAATACATATAAAAATAACGCTATAATTGCAGGTGTTTTTCCTACGCCAAATAATGGAATCATTAAAGCTAATACCGCTAATGTAGGTATCGTTTGTAAAACGCCAGCTATCGTCAATGACACTTTCGAAAGCTTTTCTTTTTTAGATAATAAAATGCCTAAAGGAACCGCTACGATCATTGCAATAACCAATGCCACTATCGATATGTACAAATGTTCGAATGTCTTTGCAAATAACATACCACTATGTTCCGAAATAAACTTTATCATGGTGTCTCAACTCCTGTGGATTCGGGTTCAACAATCCCAGAATGATTATCATTGTTATCCGATTCTAACTCTCCCCAAATACTGTCATAAACAATGTCTACAAGGTTAGCTCGAGTGACAAGGCCTAATAATGTTTTATTATCACTGTCAACAACGGGTACATTACGTACATTACGTTTAAGAATTGTACGAACAGAATCTTGTAACTTACTATCAATACGTACTCTATAAATATCTCGTTGCATCGTATCTATAAGTTCTTTATGATGTCTTAATCCTTCGTTAATATCTTCAATATCTAAATAACCCAATAAATGCTCATCATTGCCGACAACAAATATCGTATCGACTCTTTTCTCTCTCATAATATTCACCGCATCATTAAGAGAACGGTCAACATGTACTGTCACGGGTTTAATCATCGCATCTTTAACTGTACGGATATTAGGTCTATCTTGAATTAAGCGATTCTGACCAATAAAGTCTCTAACGAAATCATTCGCTGGACTACGTAAAATATTATCTGGCGTGTCATATTGAACCACCTGTCCATTTGTCATAATACATATTTTATCTGCAAGTTTGATTGCTTCATCCATATCATGTGTAACAAAAATGAATGTCTTTCCTAATTGTTGTTGTAATTTTTTGACTAAGTCTTGTAATGTATCTCTTGTTATTGGATCGAGTGCACCAAACGGTTCATCCATTAAAATAATATCTTGTTCAGCTGCGAGTGCTCTTACAACACCAATACGTTGTTGTTGACCACCTGATAATTCTGAAGGATATCGATCTAAATATTCTTCTGGTAAATCTACTAAGCGTATAAGTTCTTTCGCTTTCTCATCCTTTTTCTCTTGTGACCATTTTAATAACTTTGGTACGAGAACAATATTCTCTTTCACTGTCATATGTGGCATTAAGCCGATTTGTTGTATGACATAACCGATACTGCGACGAAGCTCAACCGGATTAAGCTCTTTGATATTTTTACCGTCAATGGTAATTTCTCCCTCTGTAGATTCAATCATACGATTAATCATTCTAAGGGCAGTTGTTTTACCGCTACCACTTGTCCCAATAAATGCAATAAAGTCTCCTGATTCAATGTCTATGGTCATATTATCTACAGCTTTTTTACCACCTGCATAGACCTTTGATAAGTTTTTAATACTTAACATATGTCCATTCCTTTCTATAGGTAATTCAATTTGTTAAAAAATAAGGACTCATTGTGATGTTATACAAAGTAATCTAAGTAAGAACAAGGCACAAAAGAGTCCTTAAATCATATTCATCTAAATTCTAAGTTGTATTACTCTTTGCTTTTTGGCTTTTTCTTGATGCCAATACGATGACCTATATATTGAGATGTCATCTCCACATTCTCAATATTATAATAGTGTTCAATGTTATTCAAAATGTCGTTCGGAAAGGCTGAAGGTCTTCCTGAAGTCGTATCAATGCCCATCAGCATCACTTCATATGTTGCACATAAATCATCATCTGCATTAAACATTTCCATTAGGACATGTAATCGTTTGCTATCATAATCGTGAAGATGTACTTTAACAATGACATCTTCATTTTCTTTCATTTCATTAAGAAACATGACATGATTTTCTAAGGTGAATACGGTATATTGATAAGATTGAATGGCATTAATAGTTAAGCCTAAATGACCTAACCAATCATCTGTTGTATCACTGAAAATTCGGTTATACATTGCATCATTTAGGTGCCCGTTATGATCTACCCAATCACGAGGCACTTTTGTGTGAAACACATACTGTTGATTCATCATTGTAATTCCGCTCCGTTAGACTTTTTCATCGCTTTACTATCACTTGGCCAATATTGTTCTGCTAATTCTTTCACTTTAATTAGAAATTCGTTTCTTTTTTGATCAAGTTCAGACATTGTATATCCTTGAGAAGATGCTTCACTACCACTTACTACTTTATGATATAAGTCATCTGTCAGTTCAGGCGCGATGAGTTTTGTCCAAGGTTTTTTTAAAGCTGGCCCAAATTGTTTTAACATATGACGCATACCACCTTCACCACCTGCCAAGTGGAACGTCATAAATGGACCATATTGTGCATAACGTAAACCTGCTGCATGGGTAAACGCCTTATCAACTTCCTCTGTTGTTGCAATACCATCATTAACTATGTGCAATGATTCACGCCATAATGCTTCCATAAGACGATCTGCAATATGTCCTTCTATTTCATGACGCACATGTAAAACATCCATACCAATACTTTCATAAATCTGTTCGGCTTTAACTGTTGTTTCTTCAGATGTTTGCTTACCTGGCACAATTTCGACTAATGGCAAAATATATACCGGGTGAAATGGATGGGCAACAACTAATCGTTCAGGATGTGATAAGTTAGCTTGTAATTCTGAAGGCATAATTCCTGATGTACTTGAACCAATTGTTGCTTCAGGTTTCGCATAAAAATCAATCTCTTTTAATACAGCATCTTTAATTTCTTCTACTTCTGGTACATTTTCTTGAATATGATCCGCATCTTTGACCGCTTCTTCTAAATGTGGTGTAAATGTTAGGTTTTGAATTGATGCATTTTCAGCAAGGCCCATTTGCTCTGCGTAAGGCCAATTTTGTTTAACTTGTGTCAACATGCGTTCATATGCACCTTCACTTGGATCAGTAGCAATCACTTCATGACCATGCGCAAGCATTCTAGTAATCCATCCACTACCAATTACACCTGTTCCAACAACTGCGAATTTCATTATTTGTCTCCTTTACCATGAGGATTTCTAAGATTAAATTTTTCTCTTGCTTCAGCAGGTGTAAGTGGCTCAATATCTAGTTCTGCTAAAATTCTTTTTGCCTCTTCTACCAATGCTTCATTCGTTGCTTTTACACCTTTTCTTAAATAAATATTATCTTCCAATCCAACACGAACATTTCCTCCACGTTGCGCAACTTCTCTTACAGTTGGCAGTTGCATCTTACCAATGCCAAATGCTGACCAATGTGCATTTTCTGGTATACGTGATTTAAGATATTCTATTGTTTCAGGATCATTCTCTGCACCCCAAGGAATACCTAAACAAAATTGGAACATAGGGTCTCCATCAATTAATCCTTCTTCTATCATTTGTTTGGCAAAACTCACATGACCTGTATCAAAACATTCAAGCTCAGGTTTGACTCCTGCATCTTTAACCATTTGTGCTTGTTTACGTAACCACGATGCAGGGCTTAAGTATATTGCATCTCCCATGTTGACACTGCCACAATCTAATGTACACATTTCTGGTAATAAGTCACCAATAGGTTTAAAACGTTCTTCTGGTGTTTGAATCCAAGTTCCTTCTCCACCTGTCTCTGGATGTTCTAGACTTGGAATGAAATCTCCACCGCCACCAGATGTCACATTAATGACGATATCTTCATCAGCTTCTCTAATTAATCTAACTGTTTCAGCATACAGTTCTGGATCATGACTTACTCCTCCAGTTTCAGGATCTCTTACATGAATATGTGCGACAGTTGCTCCTGCTCGTGCACATTTAATTGCTGAATCTGCAAGTTCTTGTGGTGTAACTGGTACGTTCTCATTTTTTTGTATTGTATCTCCAGCGCCAGTAATAGCTGCTGTTAAAACAACTTTTTGCATCATTAACACCTCTAAAAGTTTTATTTTTTTATGACATTGATTACTATACCAACTAGTCGGTTTAGTTTCAACTGACTTTACACAAAAAAGAACAGAGCGATGTACGATACATCACCCTGCTCTATGGATATAGCTTATTTAATTTTTTTCTATTTGCATCTTTAAACGTTCAATAACTTTCTCTCTCATTTCTTCATCTATAGCACTAATTCCGAATATTTCCGACAACCATAAACCATCGACAGCTAAACGAATAATGGTTGCATCTACCTCATCTAACCCGTCGTGGGTAATTTGATATTGCCATTCTTGATATGAGGTCTTTAATGGTGATAATAAACTTCTATTAGTCCCTTGCGCCGCTAACATTCCAGAAGTAATAGGCGCATTATCCGTACGATGTGCTCTTGTCGCTTCTATAAATGCGTTGAGCCATTGCCCTTTTTTGTTCTTTTCATTACCGATGTGTTGGTTCACGTTATCTCTGTACAAATTATTGGCATAGTTAACCAGCTCTTTGATGAGTTCATCTTTACTTTTAAAATGATAAAATAAACCACCTTTACTTATTCCAGCCCTTTGAGCTACAGCATCCAACGTGAGATAATCAGCACCTTTTTCATTAATAATAGCTGCGGCCGATTCTAATATTAATTGTCTTTTGGAAATTCTAGGCATTTCGTCACCTTCTTTATCGAATTCTAAATAATATATAATTGTAATTATTTAACACTTTTTCAACACCCATACTTATCGAGTGTATTTATTTTATAAACAACTTTTCTTAAATTCAACTTTATTAACATGAATTGTATTTATTAATAACGATTTACTTATTACTATATGTCACAAACATATAAAAAGTAAACTTATCATATAATATATGTTCCTCTGTCAACGTCGGTTAACTATGAAAAAATATTAAGTAGCTCTATTCCGTGCTTAATAATTTTTTATTCACTTTTAAAAATCCAAGAAAAGAGAGAGCGAATTCGCCCTCTCTTTTTTGTGGAGTAGTACTATTAAATATTATCTCACTAACAATTAATATACTTATTAATAAAATGATGTATTTAAAAACTATAATAATCTTGAAATATAATAATTAAGAAATTCGCAGTTATATCATTTATTACCTCAACCTTATTGTACGTGGGACGATTTTTTAGCAGTCATAAAGTATACAATAATACCAATAATGAAACCAAAAAATGCTGGAACAATCCATCCCATACCAATGTTAAAGAATGGGAGATAATTTTCTCCAAATCCAATGATTGTTTGTGCAAATTTTGTATTAACAAAGAACTCTGGACTTGCTTTCACACCATCTACAAATGCCGCCACCATTGTAAATAATGTTGTAAATCGATAGACAATCTTAGAATGTTTAAATAATGGACTAAGTAACGCTAATAAAATTAAAGTAATCGCTAAAGGATAAATGAACATCAATACTGGTGTTGAATACATAATAATTTTTGTTAAACCTACATTAGCAAATATACAAGCTAATATACTCACCCCAGTAGCTAACCAAAGATAGTTAGATTTAGGGAATAACTCTGTAAATGTTTCCGAAAAGGCTGTGATCAATCCTATTGCTGTTTTCAGACATGCCACAATGATGATTAGTGACAAAATAATAATTCCATAATCCCCTAAATAATGTTGTGCAATCTGAGCAAGCGCAATACCACCATTTTCACTTACTTTAAAACGACCTAAACTCATCGTACCCATTAAAGCTAATAAAGTATAAATAACGCCCATAGCTATAATACTAATCGTACCTGATTTTAAAGTTTCTTTAGTGATTGTATTCGGATTAGTAATCCCCAACTTTTTAATTGTAGTAACAATGATAATACCAAATGCTAATGATGCCAAAGCGTCTAATGTATTATATCCATCGATAAACCCTTTGAGTAACACGCTATTGCTATAATCAGCACTTACTGGCGCATGACTAATTCCACCCATAGGACGGATAAATGCAAGCACAACAACAATTCCAAGCAAGATGAGAAAGACCGGATTTAGGAATTTTCCAATATAGTCTAATATTTTAGAAGGTTTACGCGAAAATAACCACGCTACTCCGAAGAATAAAATACTAAAAATAGGCAACAACGCTTGGGCCGTACCAGATGAAATAAATGGTGAAAATGCTATTTCAAATGACGTCGTCGCAAGTCTTGGCAACGCAAAAAACGGACCTATAACAAGATATAAGCCAATTGTGAACAAATAACCATATATTTTACTTATCCTTGAGGAAATTTCAAAGACCCCGTTTGTTTTAGATACACCTATCGCTATAATTCCTAAGAAAGGTAGTCCGATAGCCGTGATAAGAAATCCTAAATTGGCGGTCCATACATTTGACCCCGCAGTTTGACCTAAGTGAATTGGAAAAATGAGATTTCCAGCACCAAAAAATAGACCAAACAGCATTGAGCCGATAAATAGATTCTCTTTTAATGTTAGTTTATTTTTCATCATTAATTATGTATCTCCTAATAATATGTATTATTAGCTATTATACATGATTTTAACCGTCTGCGTGGCACGAAGTTATATTTATATATATGTTGTATTATTACATCTTAATCTCATCGCTTTTCATTTTATAACACGATTCAAACTATAAATAATGAAAAATTTTTAATATTGCTATACATTGTTGTTTTTTATAAGAAATGTTAAGTCAATATTTATTTTTTATTAAAAATTCATTTATTTTGGCATATAATTTTTAATAAATAAAAGTTTTTGATAATATTAAGTGTACAAGGATTTTTATTTTTTATTAAAAAGTGAAAATCATTACTAAAAATGAGGAGGACTGTGAAATGACTGTATTGAGTGAGCAAGACAAAATAAGATTATTAGCTGATATCGTCAAGATTCAAACTGAGAATGATCATGAAATTGAAGTATGTGAGTACTTAAAAGACCTGTTAAGTCAATATGATATTGATTCTAAGATTGTTAAAGTTAATGATTCACGCGCTAATTTAGTTGCTGAAATTGGTAGTGGCGCTCCAGTCTTAGCAATCAGTGGACACATGGATGTTGTAGATGCTGGTGACCATGATGATTGGACTTTTCCTCCATTTGAACTCACAGATAAGGATGGCAAGTTATTCGGCAGAGGTACCACTGACATGAAAGGTGGTCTTATGGCGATGGTCATCGCGATGATTGAATTGAAACAATCAAACGCATTAAAGCAAGGTACGATACGTTTATTAGCTACTACAGGAGAAGAGACGGAACAATATGGTGCACAATTACTTGCTGATGAAGGTTACTTAGATGATGTGAGTGGTTTAATTATTGGCGAACCAACTAGTAATATCGCTTACTATGCTCATAAAGGTTCTATGAGCTGTGTAGTCACAGCGAAAGGTAAGGCTGCACATAGTTCTATGCCACACCTAGGTACAAATGCTGTTGATATTTTAGTTGATTTTGTAAATGAAATGAAACAAGAATATAAAAATATTAAAGAGCATGATAAAGTACATGAGCTAGACGCTGTTCCAATGATTGAGAAGCATCTCCATAGAAAAATTGGTGAAGAAGAATCACATATCTACTCTGGATTTGTAATGTTAAACTCTGTTTTCAATGGTGGTAAACAAGTTAATTCTGTTCCTCATAAAGCGACAGCTAAATATAATGTAAGAACTGTTCCAGAGTATGACAGTACTTTCGTGAAGGATTTATTTGAAAAAGTCATTCGTCATGTGGGTGAAGATTATTTAACTGTAGATATACCTAGCAGTCATGATCCAGTGGCAAGTGATCGTGATAATCCTCTTATTCAAAATATTACACGTATTGCACCGAATTATGTACATGAAGACATTGTTGTGAGTGCATTGATTGGTACAACTGATGCATCTAGTTTCCTAGGAACAAATGAAAATAACGTAGATTTTGCTGTCTTTGGACCTGGTGAATCTATTATGGCGCATCAAGTTGATGAATTTATTAGAAAAGATATGTATTTAAGTTACATTGATGTTTATAAAGATGTATTTAAAGCATATCTAGAAAAATAAACTATTTAAACTTATGAATCATATTTTTATTAAATAAAGTTAATTGAGATATATTTTAAACTCAGTTTATCGACTGATTAAACGTAAAGAAGCCTGAGACAACGATTGATGTCTCAGGCTATTACTATATTTATCTTTCTATAATGTTACAGGTATTTTGCCATTAAAATTAACATAGCGATAAGCTTCTTTAACCGCTTCATCGTCAGGCGGTTCAACATTTTCGAGTTGATAAGGAATACCTAAATTTTTCCACTTATGCACACCGAGTTGATGATATGGTAAGATTTCAAACTTTTCAACGTTATCTAAAGAATTAATAAATTCTCCTAGTTTTATCAAATCTTCTTTATCATCCGAAATACCAGGTACTAAAACATGTCTAATCCAAACAGGTTGTTTCATATCAGATAATTTACGTGCAAACTTTAAAATATGTGTGTTAGGTTTGCCTGTTAATTTGATGTGCTTATCATTATCAATATGTTTAATATCTAATAAGAATAAATCTGTATGCTTTTGCAACTCATCAAAATGACGATTAAATGCTGGTGTATCATTTACACAGCCCGCAGAAGTATCAATGCATGTGTGAACACCATTTGCTTTTAATTCTTTGAATAATTGCTCCAAGAAAGGCATTTGTAGTAATGGTTCGCCACCACTGACTGTTACCCCACCGCCTGAAGCTTCAAAGTAAGGTTGGTACGGCAAGATTTCATTTACCATTTCATCAACCGTCACTTCTCTTGATGGTTCGTTAATCTTCCAAGTGTCTGGATTATGACAATATAAACATCTTAACAAACAACCTTGAGTAAATAATATATATCTAAGTCCTGGCCCGTCGACAGTGCCCATACTTTCAACGGAGTGTAAGTGTCCTTTAAGCATTTTGCTCCCACCTTAAATTTATTACATAGATTCGTGGAATGTACGTGAAATAACATCTAATTGTTGTTCACGTGTTAATTTAATGAAGTTTACAGCGTATCCAGATACACGAATCGTTAATTGTGGATACTCTTCTGGGTGTTCCATTGCATCAATTAATGTTTCTCTATTAAACACGTTAATATTGAGGTGATGACCATGTTGCATTGCATAACCATCTAACATACTAGTTAAGTTTTTATTTTGATCTGCTTCTTCTTTACCTAGTGATTTCGGTACGATACTAAATGTATTTGAGATACCATCTTTACAGCAATCATAAGGTATTTTAGCTACAGAACTTAGTGAAGATAATGCACCTTTTTGGTCACGACCATGCATTGGGTTTGCACCAGGCGCAAATGGTTCGCCAGCTTTACGTCCATCTGGTGTGTTACCAGTTTTCTTACCATAAACAACGTTTGAAGTAATTGTTAATACACTCATTGTGTGTTCAGAATTACGGTATGTTTTATGGCTACGTAATTTAGTCATGAAACGTTCAACTAAATCTACTGCAATTTCATCAACACGACTGTCATTATTACCATATTTAGGGAAGTCGCCTTCGATTTCAAAGTCAGTTACAAGACCTTCTTCGTTACGGATAGGTTTAACTTGTGCATATTTAATCGCTGATAAAGAGTCAGCTGCCACAGACAATCCAGCGATACCAGTTGCCATTGTGCGAATAATTTCTGTATCATGTAAAGCCATTTCAAGACGTTCATAGCTGTATTTATCATGCATATAGTGAATGATATTTAATGAGTTGATGTATACGCCAGCTAACCAGTCCATCATTTTTTCATATCTTTCGAAAACTTCATCATAATCTAGTACGTCTGATTTAATACCTTCATAACTTGGTCCAACTTGTTTGCCAGATTTTTCATCTTTACCACCATTGATAGCGTAAAGTAATGCTTTAGCTAAGTTAGCACGTGCACCGAAGAATTGCATTTGTTTACCAATCTTCATGGCAGATACACAGCAAGCGATACCATAATCATCGCCATAGCTTTCACGCATTAAGTCATCATTTTCATATTGGATTGAGCTCGTTTTAATACTCATTTTAGCACAATAGATTTTGAAGTTTTCAGGTAAGCGTGTAGACCATAATACTGTTAAGTTTGGTTCTGGTGCTGGACCTAAATTATCTAATGAGTGTAAGAAACGGAATGAGTTTTTAGTTACCATCGGACGGCCGTCAATACCTACACCACCGATAGATTCAGTTACCCAAGTTGGATCTCCAGAGAATAATTCATTATATTCAGGCGTACGTGCGAATTTAACGATACGTAATTTCATAATGAAGTGGTCAATGATTTCTTGAACTTCTTGTTCAGTGATGTCACCATTTTGTAAATCACGTTCAGCATAAATATCTAAGAATGTTGAAGTACGTCCTAAACTCATTGCTGCACCATTTTGTTCTTTAATAGCAGCTAAATATGCTAAGTATAACCATTGCACAGCTTCTTTGAAGTTAGTAGCAGGACGGCTAATATCAAATCCATATTTTTGTCCTAATTCTTTTAAATCTTGAAGTGAGCGATATTGTTCTGATAATTCTTCACGTAAACGAATCACATCTTCAGACATTTCAGTGGACATTGTGTTAAAGTCTTTAAGTTTTTGTTCCATTAAGAAGTCTACACCGTATAAAGCAACACGACGATAGTCTCCGATAATACGTCCACGTCCGTAAGCATCTGGTAAACCAGTAATAATACCAGCTTTACGACAATTTAACATTTCTCTTGAATATGCATCGAATACACCTTGGTTATGTGTTTTACGATATTCAGTGAAGATTTTTTCTGTTTCTGGGTCTAATTCGTAACCATACGCTTCACATGCTGCTTTTGCCATACGAATACCACCGAATGGTTGCATAGAACGTTTGAATGGTTTTTCAGTTTGAACACCAACAACTTTTTCTAAATCTTTGTCTAAGTAACCAGCGTCATGAGAAGTGATTGTCGATGCCACTTTAGTATCCATATCCCACATGCCACCGCGCTCACGTTCTTCTTTTGATAATTGCATTACTTGATCCCATAAAGTTTCAGTTGCTTTTGTAGGACCTTCTAAAAATTCATCGTCACCTTCATATAATGAATAGTTCAATTGTATGAATTCTCTCACGTCTATATTTTTATTCCAACGACCTGTTTTAAATCCTTGCCAAGCATTAGTATGATTATTTGTTTCTAACATACTCTCCGCCTCCATTTCGTATTGTTAACGTTTTCAACGGTAGTATACCACGAAACATGTGATTAATTTCACATAATTTATGGCATATTTTCTACTAAAGTTTGTATAAATTACGAACCTGTGACAGAAGTTATAACAGTTTGTGAATAAATTATCCTGTTACATAACAGTTTTCTGAAAAATTTCTTCTATTATTAAACCTGATAGTATGAAAAATTCACTATATAATAATGACAAGTAAAACAAAACCTGAGACAACAATTGTCTCAGGCATAGTTTGTCTATCATTAAATTAGAAACTGGCTTAGTCTTTTTATCTCTGTTACTAATAAGGCTAAATTGAGAAACATATCCATATCATAGATATTATAAATGTGCGTTTGGGAGTCCTAACACATAAATTTTATAGACATTTCAACTTAGAGCTCATAAGCCATATGGGGATTATATTCAAAATAAATTCTACTCTATCTCATTTTCCACGCTCTTAATTTACCTCTTTATTATTAACTTCTTTCTTTTTAAAAAGCCATAAAACTAGAATTAAAAAGATATGAATGTAAAAGTTTCTTCTATTGTAATCAAAAAGCGTGAATATTCAATTGCAATAAAAGTTTGATACAATTTCATTTCTTTCGTTTTAACAAAGTAAATAAATCGATTTTTTACATGTGTGGGAGTGTAACCTCAGACAAACTGGAGGCTCCCTTAAAATTTATCATTATTTTTATGTAGTTTTGCTATGAGGCTTTTGAAACACTTTGTCTTTGTCTAATTTTACTTAGTGTCATTGCAATAGTAACCAATAAAGCGCATAAAATATACATCCATTTAAATCCTACCGTATCTGATATTGGCCCCATTAGCACACCTCCTAGTGAAATCCCTAAATCTGCACATGCTATAAACAATCCTAATAACATATTACGTCCTATCTTTGGTAAGACAAAACTTAAATACGTTGTCAATGTAGGATAAACGAGCGCTTGTGTTATTCCGATAAAGATTGCACTTATATATACAAATATACTCACTATATGTGGTCCAAAAGCTACAATGACTGAAGCAACCATCAGTAACGTTAAGACAATCATCATAAAACGGTGATGCCATAAACCATCAGATGGTACATACTTACGTAAATAAAATCTAGCTATCACTACTGTAATGGCTTGAATTGTGAGGAAAATACCTGCATTCGCGAAACCTTCCCTAACCGTATATAATGGTATAAAAGTACTCATCGCACCAAACACGATAGATGACAAGATCATAATCATACCACTGCAGAAGAGTGCTTTATTTTTAAAAAATTGGACATATACAGTCATTGCATTAAAAGGCAAGACTTCGTCTTTTGGTGATACCTCTTTTTGTGTATTTGCAAAAGTAGTTCTATAACCAAATAAGGTTGTTGTTACTGCAATAAAAATCATAACAATAGCAAATATGGACATATTTTCCACGTGCCAAATCCCAACTGCAATTAATGGTCCTAATAAATTGGGAATCGTTGAAAATAATGAATAGAGAGATACACCTTCTGAACGATATTTCTCAGGTAAAGCATCTATAATACCCAATTGTAAAGACATTGAGAAGAATGCCGTACACACACCTTGCATGATACGTGCAATCAAATAACCTTCAAGTCCTGTAAACCCATATAATACCAGTGCCATAGCATTAATCAATAATATAATACGCAATACTTTAATCGGACCAATACGTGCAATAATTTGACCAGCCCAGGGGCGAAATAGCATTGCCGTTAGCATATAAGCTCCCATTACAATTCCAATTACAGTATTCGTCGCCCCCAAGTCATGTCCTCTTAGAGGTATGAAAACATTGAGTATGGCATTCGCACTAAAAAACATCAATGTTAAAATATATAATCTTAAAAAAGGCCAAGACATGGCACCTTTCATATTGTCACTCCTTAGATTGATAGTTGTTTATCAATCAGTTCTCTTGTATAACCATTTTGTTGCCTATGCAATTCACTTATAGATGTCCTAGCTTCGATACAACCATTTTTAAAAATAAGCAAGTCATCACATATATATGTCGCAGCTTGTATATCATGAGTAATAAAGATATAACTCAGCTGGTGTGAGTGACGTAACCTTTTCAATAAATCTAATATTTGTGTTTGCATAGACATATCTAATGAACTAATCGCCTCATCAAATAATATATAATCTGGTTGCATACATATCGCACGTGCAATAGCTACACGCTGTGCTTCTCCACCTGAAAGCATATGTGGATAACAATACAAACAATCAGATTTTAACCCTACTTCACGTAGTAACACTGTTACATACTCTTCCATATTCTCCTTCGATGTACATCGACATTGATTCATTACTTCAAACAAAATATCTTTGACAGTATGAAAAGGATGCAAAGAAGAAGTATAGTCTTGAAAAACCGCAGCAATTCGATGACGTCTCACTTTTTTTAAATGAACAGGCTGACCGTCCAAAGTCACTTGTCCTTGATCTGGTTTTTCTAGTCCTAAAATCATACGACTCAACGTAGACTTTCCACTTCCACTTTCACCAATAATTGCTACTGATGCACCAGTGGGACAATCAAATGACACGCCTTTAACTACAGGAATACGTTTATCACGAAACATTGATTTTTTTCCATAAAATTTAATAACATTTTGAACCTTAAGCATTGAAATCACCCCTCAGCACAAACTGAAAATAATCATAAATTGTCTTTTTAGTTGATAATAAATAAGCTGTATAGTGATGACGAGGTTGTTGTAATACCATATTTGTTCGACCTTCTTCTATCACACGACCTTCTCTCATAACTACAACACGGTCTGCAATTTTATTAATCACTGTGAGGTCATGAGATATAAAAATCATGGCGCAATCAAAATGATGTTTTATATCTTTAAAAGCATTGATAACTTCATATTGTGTGATGGTATCTAATGCTGTGGTCGGCTCATCAGCAATGATCAATTTAGGTTTCAATGCTAATGCTAGTGCAATCATCATACGTTGAAGCATCCCACCTGACAACATGTAGGGATATGCTTTTAATAATGACTGAGGATCTTTCAACTTCATATACGTCATATAATGAATAAGTTCTTGTTTTATTTGTTGCTTTGATAATGTCGTATGTGCACGCAAAGTTTCAATCATTTGCTTTCCCACTTTAGTTGAAGGATCAAATGCCCGCGTTCCTTGTTGCATAATCATCGCAATATCTTTACCACGAATTTTGCGTAGTTGCTTTTCAGTTATTGTATTTAAATTTTGATGTTCAAAAAAGATATCTCCGCTTACAGATAAACGTTGAGCGTTTAAACCTATTAATGCCTTACAAGTAATCGATTTTCCGCTTCCACTTTCTCCAATAATACCTAATGTTTCTCCACATTGAACTGTGAAATTCACGTTATCAACGAGCGTCTCATCTGACCATGTGTCCTTAATTCCTAAATGTGCTACTTTAAGCAGTGTCACGTGCTTTCACACCTTTCTTCAGTGCCAGTCGTTTTTCTTTAGCGGACATACGAGGATCAATCGCCATTTGTAAAGCATCTGATAAAAAGTTAAACGCCATCACAATTATGACGATAGCCACACCTGTTGTCATCATCATTCCAGGATGTGTGAACATTACTTTTCGTGCTTCATTAAGCATCATCCCCCATTCGGCTGTAGGTGCCTTAACACCTAATCCAAGGAATGAGAATCCTGACATTTGTAATATCATTGAACACATCGAACTACTAGCAATAATCGCTATGTCAGTAAAGGTTAGTGGCAAAATATGTTTGCGAATGATTGTTAAATCATTCATACCAATTACTTTGGCAAATTTTACATGATCAGCTTCAATATATTGCATTACACTGGTTCGAATCACGCGACAAAACCACGCCCATCGAGTCAATATAAACGCAATAATAATATTTTCTACACCCATGCCAAACAACGTAATCAATGCCAATGTCACCACATAGCTTGGAAAAGCTAACATCACATCGCATATACGCATAATTATTGCATCGATATAACCTGGGAAATAACCTGAAATAAACCCAAGTATCGCTCCTATCACAACGGAAATAATCAATGCGACAAATACATATAACAAACTAGGTCTTATGGCGTATATTATCCGTGTTAATACATCTCGACCTAAATGGTCTGTTCCCAACCAGTGAGACCAACTTATACCAGCAAATTTATTTGCTGTATCAATGTGATTCGGTTCATAGAATGTAATTAAAGGAGCTAAAACTCCAAGCACTACGTAGATTGTAATAATAGCTATAGCAAATATGGCACCTCTATCTTGAAATAGACGACGTAACACAATCATTTCATTGCCTCCCTTAAACGCGGATTTAATATTGCATTAATGATGTCTGCAAGTGTATTAAAAAGAATAAACAACACCGCGACAATGAGCACGTATGCTTGAATTACTGGAAAATCATGTTCAGTAATCGCTTTAATACTTAATGGTCCTAAACCTGGCCACGCAAATACATTTTCAATAACGACTAGACCTCCCATGATCATTGGTATCGACATACAAAAAATAGATATGGCTACCTGTAATGCATTACGTAATACATGCAGCAACATTGTCAGACGAGGTACACCACTAGCTTTTAAATACAAAACATAATCTTCATTTAATTGTTCAAGCATAGATCGTCGGACATTTCTAAAATAAATTCCTGCATAGGTAATCGTAATAACAAAGACTGGAAGAATATAACTTTCTGGACCAGTGAGTCCTGAGGTTGGTAATAAATTGAGTTTTACAGATACATAAATAATTAATATTGAAGCTACCCAATATGAGGGCAGAGCTGTTAGTAGAAAAGCTATTGAACGTATAGCACGATCTGTAAATCTACCACTAGTCAAAGCACTCACTATGCCTAGTACAACAGACGTTATCATTACCACAACACTGGAAATCAAAGTGAGTTTTAATGTATTCATAAACGCTGGCCCCATACGCTCAGATACTGGATCCCCTGTGATATAACTCGTTCCAAATTTAAACTGCAAGGCATCAACAAGCCAATTTTTATATTGCGTGAATATCGGTTGATTTAATCCATATTTTTCTTTAGTTTCAGCTATTAAATCTTGCGTTATATTAGGCGTTCCTTGGGCATGTAAAATTGTTACGGCTGGATCTTCGTTCGTGAGATAGGTCATCATGAAAGTCATAAAAGTCACTACAATCAATAATGGAATCATGAGAGTAAGACGTTTCATAATAAATTTAACCATGACGACGCTCCTTTATTTATATTGCATTTCATTAAATGGAAGCTCATATTGTGATTGTGTAAAGGATAATTTTTGTAAATCTTTAGGTGCAACAACAGTCATTCTCCCGTGAGTAATTGGAATAAAGACACCTTCATCGTCAACTTGTTTCAAAATTTGCTGATACGCTTTTGAACGTTCCTTTGCATCTTGAATTTTGAACGCCTCATCAATATCTTTGTACAGTTGTGACTTATTCTTAATACCTAATGTTGCACTTTCATATCCCGTTTTCGTCTTAAATGCTGCTAATGTACTCTGAGGATCATATAATAGCCCCCATGTTTGATTAAACATTAGATCGTAATCACCAGAACTACGACGTTCAGCTACTTTATCTGACGTTTCTCCGTTTATATCTAGTTGTACACCTAACTTCTTAAATTCTGCCTCTAAGAATTCAGCTTGTTCTTTTTGACTGGAAGAGCCTTTGTCATAATACAACTTAAGATTCAAATCTTTGCCCTCTTTTTGACGAACTTGTCGATCTTTTGAAAGCACCCATCCGGCCTTATCTAATAACGCTTGTGCTTTTTTCTTATCATATGTTCTTGTTGGTAAATTAAAGTTTATATCTGTCACATTTTTAGCAAATAGTTGTGTGGCTGGCTTTTCTTGCTTGTTTAAAATATCTTGAGCTATTTTATCTCTATTTACCATGTGACCTAATGCTTGTCTGACTGCTTTATCACTGACTGCACTATCTTTCTTACCAGAATTAACAACAAGCATTTTTGTATTCATGGCTTGGCTACGTTTTACTTGATAGCTTCCGGTTTCTTTTAATTGTTTTAAACTATCTTTATCTAAGCTGTCTGTACCTCTATCATCTGTATAAGCAAAGTTGGTTTCTCCTTTTTTCATTGATAAAAATGCTGTTTCTCCAGCAGGTTTAACTTTTGCTTCTACTTTATTTAACTTTGCCTTTTCTCCCCAATATTGATTATTTTTATTAAATTCTGCAGATATATCTTTTTTGTGTTCACCCATTTTAAATGGTCCTGTACCGTCAAATGATTTCACACCATCTTTGGTTGTACCGTGTTTAAAATCTTTAGGCGATACAAAAACGTATGGTCGTGGCATAGCTAGTTCTGCTAACGCAGGTTGATAAGCTTCCTTCAAATGTAGTTGTACCGTATACTTATCCTTAACTTTGACATCATCAATCAGTGTTGAAAGTTTTAACCATGAATGTAGTTTCTTATTTTGTTGTACTGCATCGATGTTTTTCTTCACTGCGTCTGCATCAAATTTCGTACCATCATGAAAAGATACATCGTCCCTTAAATAAAACGTATATGTTTTACCATCAGGTGAAATGTCCCATTTTTTCGCTAATAATGGCTTAATACCATCCTTGGTATTGCGAACTAACGGCTCATAAATCATACTCTCTGCGGACATTGAACCTCCATAAACATGGGGATTCATATCTCCAATATCTTTGACAGTTGTATATGATAATACTTTATTCTCTTTTTTCTCTGTTAGTTCTTTGTTACTTCCACAACCGGCTAAAATAATCCCAGATACAAAAATGACTGTACTTAGTTTTGTGAGTTTATTCATTGTTTTCCTCTTTCTTTTCGAAAATATGTAAACTTATATTATTACGTTTTTTATTTATAAAAAGTTAAGTAGTTCGTCACTAACGCTAAATCCTGTTTAAAATGATGTAATTCGAATTGCTTTGATAGTTGTTGATGTAAATGTGTATCACAGTATTGTTTAACGGTAGTTTCATAACGTAATAACAATGTGTCAATCATCGGTGTTGCAACGTTTAATGCTCTTCCAATTGCTTGAATCATCAAAGTACGATAATAATCTTCACTCGGCATGCGTGGTATATGTATAACTCCTTGTTCATCAGTATCAACATGTTTGTATGGTACGGCAGAAAAATCAAAATATGCACCTTGATCGTCCGGATTAGAAAATGGATCGATTAAAATTGCTGTATATCGCACATAAAGTAGATACTCTTGATGAATAGCTGATAAATTTTCAAAGCTTTCAATATCAACTTCGCGCATGGTCTCATCACGTATAGGGTAATTTTCTTTCACCATAAACTTCAGGAGATTGACCGAGGGTACCTTTAATTTTTTTAATATCATCATCATTTCTTGCCACATTAATCGCATTTCATGTATTAAGGTCATTGTAATTGGACCCTCTGGAAATAGCTTATATACGTATACTGGCACTTTCGTTCCTTCAAATACCGCCTTTAATGAAAATTGATTCATAAACAATGGTGGGTGTACATAAAGTGAACTATTATGTATCTCCGCATGTAGCGGTGTGTCCATCGTTGTTAATTCTATATTCAAATAGTCGAATAAAGACTTAAGCTTATACAACGTAATAGACTGAGAATGAGTCGAACCTACGAATAATTTTGATTTAACTCGTGTAGTTAGGACACAATGCGGTTGTGCTTTATCAAATATTCGAGTATCGCCTAGATAAGTGGAAAACGAAATCACTTCACCTTCACAATGAACATCTGATAGTATTTGCTTAACAAGCATATGTGATCCTAATGTTGGCGAGACCAAGATAATTTGTTTAATACGTTTTAATGTGGACTTAGATAATTGCTGTAATATCGGTCGATACGCATCAGCAGTACATGCTAAAATCACCACGTCATAATATTGTGTAATGTCTTTAACATCTTTAAAAAAATGTCTAACCGTAAACTTACCTGAAAAACACTGATGTGCATCATTTTGAGTCATTACTGAAAAAAAGCCGTCACGATGATACGCATCAAAGACTCTCTTAGATTTGGTTGATGCATGAACGCGACTCACCATATCAACCATATGTTCCCCATGTAAGTTACATAGTCGAGCAAGTTGAATAGCGACCGGTCCACTACCAACCATTAATATTTTAGACATGTTCAACACCAACTTTTGATGTCACTTTACGATAAAGTGCAATATCAAAAATCTGCTTCGGTCGTGTTTGTAGTTCTTCACATCGCCATTGTGTTTCGTCAGTTGCTTGAGATGGATAATTAAACAATGCTTTCATATCATCACCGTATCGCATAGCTACAACAACTTCATCATTCGTCAATGTGTAAAGTTCATTCAAAATGTCATATTTGATAGGTATCGTCGAACTGAAAATAATATGAGTCACAGATTGGATGTCTTCTAATTGATCAACTGTTTGATTACTAATAACGATATCTTCATTTGGAGCTAGTACATTGACGACACGTTGCCCTAAATCAACTGCTTCCGAATCTATATCTATACCAATGACCGCAGCGCCAGTTTCTTTAGCAACTTGAATTAATGTCATAGGATATGCACCCGACCCAATCAGTAACAACTTGTCATTTTGTCCAATTTGCCATCTTCCGAATTCTTCATTAATACAATGCTCTATATTTTCGAAATAACCTGACGTGGAGGCCCTACCATTCAACAAACGTTGTGCTCGAATGACTTCTACCTGTTTCACACACTTTGCTGATACCTCTTGAAGCTTCTTGGTAAAGCTTATTTTTGTTTCTAAATCATTCCATGTTAAATAATGATGCTCTGCCAAAGGTTGAAGTATCCATTGACTGTATTCATCAATCAAATTTTCTAAATCAACAATATGCCGACTATCTTCCAAAACGAGTTGATGTAAGTACGTAAATTGTTCTAAATAATATTGTAATTGGTTCTCTATTTTTGTATGCTCATTCATATTTGCGTCATTGTCTCCTGTTCTATATATGCTTGTCCTGTTGCGACAGTTGAAACTTGACCCTTAATCGTTGTTTGATATTCATTTTGTCCAGACTTTCTGGATGAGACAATAATACTGCCTCCGGGTTGGTTAACTAGGTAATCTTGAATATCATGATCTGTTAGATAATTAACCAACACACCGATAGAAGCCGCTCCTGAACCACAGCTATTTTCCCAGATTAAGCTATCTATTGCAGGTATATGTATCAGTGGATATATGAATTGTTTATCTTGTTGAAAAAGCATGACACCAATTGTTTTAAATTGTCGATGCCATGTTTGCGCACTGACAAAATCTTCCACGCACTGTTTTATTGCCAAATCTACATCATCACACATCATCACATAGTGAATGTATGTATCATAGCTAATTTCAAATGCTTTAAACTGCTGTTCCCCTAATTTCACAAATCTTTCCTTAACTTGATGTACTTTTGGCATAGTCACTTCATAATGTTGCGAATGAACTTTACACTCTACAGGATGAGAACACCCCGAAACTCTTAATTGAAATTGTTGATGCTGTATCAATAAACGTTCTTTTAAATAGTGAATGTAAGACATAGTCGCATTACCACAAAATTCATTTCCACTCATTACCAAGTGATAGTTATCCCCATTTTCATAGTTTACTGATTCAATAAACCCTACTTGTTCACAACACATGTGTGTTGTCGCCATCAACTGATGTGCAATCGCAGCATATTCGCTCGGTTGATGCTTTGATTGAACAAGAATTGTCATATTCCCAGATGGATTATATTTTGAAAATTCGACCACTTGACGTTGCATAAAACACTCCTTTTTAATGTAAATTTTCAAATTAAATTGTTAATAAAAATGATTAACCTCATAAAAATCAATAACTTAAAATAATTGCATAAAACAAATCGTAATTGTTACGATTTGAGAATTATATTAAACGAGGCACATGCAGTTGTCAATATAAATGATAATTATTTTCAATTAATAGAATAAAGTGAAACAATCTTATTATTCGCATACACCTCAATCTAAAATAAAAAGTGTAGCTATCAATAAACATGCTCATCAATCCATTTCAATTGGCATTGTATTTGTTGTCGTCATCTTTGTAAGTGTTATCCAAATCCTATTACATCAACGTCTTAAACAGAACGCACCTCTCGAAAGATTATATTTGGTACCTTATAGTCAACTTAAACTATACTTGACTTATATCAGTGTACATGTGGTCATACTGATGCTCATGCTATTGATGATTAGCCTTTTAATGCATCAACCATTAAGCATTCTTTTCTACTTAAAAACACTGATTATAGTTTTATTTTATGAGGCAGGTATTGCTTTATTACTTTTTAAAATTAATGTTCTTAGTCACCGTATATTCATGGCTATTATTTATACGGTAGCGATAGGTATTATATATTTATGGATTCAATTGTAAAGGAGTCATATTCAATGATAGATATTCAAAATGTTTCCAAAAGCTATAAAAAGAAGCATATTTTCGATTCCCTAGATATGCAATTTCAAAATCATAAAATTACTATTTTATTAGGTGAAAATGGTGCTGGAAAATCTACATTATTGCGTTTAATTGCAGGTATTGAGAATGCAGACGAAGGACGTATTCAATACTTCAATCAATATTTGTCAAGACGTCGAATACGTCATATTGTAGGCTATGTCCCTCAAGACATCGCACTATTCGAGCATATGACTGTCATGGAGAACATTGAGTTTTTCAAGTCACTTTGTGAAAATCCTATTTCAGATGAAACACTTCATTCTTATTTATCACAATTAAACTTTACTGATACAAAAGTGAAAGTATCTAACCTTTCTGGGGGAAATAAACGTAAAGTCAATATTATGATAGGTCTACTTAGTCGGCCTAAAATACTTATTCTAGATGAGCCAACAGAAGACATTGATTTAGAATCAAGATATGATATTCACAACTTATTACAACAAATGACCGATCAATGTTTAATCATCATGACGACACATCATTTAGACGAAGTTGAAGCACTAGCAGATGATATTAAAGTTATAGGTCAAAATCCTTTTTATCATGATATTTTAGAAAATAAAGGTTGGTCTTTTAAAAAATATGCAAATGCCTTAGCTGATAATACGAAATCTTAAGCTGTACTTTCACTCCATCACTTCATCAATATTTAACATCAAAAAGGCTTGCCCTTTCGTCGTATATTTCTCGATTGAAAAGGCAAGCCTTAATAAATTTTATACACATTTATTTATCGTGTCTAACTTATCTGTACACTAATCCACCATCAGTTAAAATGGATTGGCCTGTAATATAATCAGAATCATTTGAAGCTAAGAATGATACTAAGTTCGCAACATCTGATGGCTCTTGATATCTTCCAAGTTTGATTTCTGAAGAAAATGCTTCAAACGCGTCTCCTATTTCTAGACTATCATCAAGTTTCACCATTTCTTCATCAATACGATCCCACATTTCAGTTTTGGCAACTCCTGGGCAATAAGCGTTTACGGTAATGCCTTTGTCTGCTAATTCTTTAGCAGCTGTTTGAGTGAAGGAACGTACAGAGTGTTTTGTAGCTGAGTAAGTGCCGAGTACTTCATAAGATTCATGTCCTGCAATACTACATGCATTGATAATTTTACCTTTACTTTTTTGTTTAATAAATTGGTTAGCAGCTGCTTGAATTCCAAACAATGTACCAAATACGTTAATATTAAATAACTTAGATAATTCCTCTTCCCCAATTTCTAAAATTGGCGTCACTGCATCAACACCTGCGTTATTCACCATGACATCTAATTGACCAAATTCTGTAACTGCGAACTGAACTAATTCTTCCTGTTCTTTCTTTTTAGATACATCACTCTTGAATGCGACAGCTTGATAACCTTTTTCTTTGAATTCTTTCTCAGTTTCTAATAGAAGTGCTTCATTAATATCTTGTAGTACTATATTAAACCCATCGTTAGCAAGACGTTCTGCAATACCTTTACCTAATCCACCTGCTGCACCTGTTATAATTGCTGTTTTACTCATATCTATCTTCCTCCTTATTTATCATCTACCCTTTAAACATGGTGGTAGTAATAAGATTGGGAAATGTCAAATGTTGTTAATATATTTGTCGAAAAGTTGTTGTTTTTATGCATTATTAAATACAACTTCAAATTACTAACACTGCTTTTTACTGCAACAATATACCTTTTAAATATCTACATTCTTTTTAGGAATTAAACAATACGCCGCAATAAATGCGATAAACACTAAACCTGCACCCACGATAAATGCGATAGTAGCTGCTAAATATGCCGGGTGATTTACAGATAATGCCGTATATATTGTTGTCACAACAGCGATTCCAAATGCTGCACCTAGTGTAGAAGTCATTTTGATAATTCCTGATGCAGTACCTGCTTTTTCAGCTGGAACATTAGATACAGCAGTAGATAGCGCGGGAGTAGCAAAAAATCCTAATCCTAGACCTATAAAGATAAAGCCAATACATGCCACAATATAATAAATCATATTAGGCAAAGAAGTGAATGCTAAAAGTATAATACCAACAGTAATTGATACCGGACCTAACATCAATGGCAATTGCGGTCCTCTTTTTTGCATAAAACGTTCACCAACACGAATCATTAACAAACTACACAGCATATATGGAATTGTAATTAAACCGGCTTGTGCAGCTGATAAATGCTTATCGTCTTGAACATAAATATTAAATAATGCTAATGAACCAATATCCATGTTCACCATCAAGTTGGCTAATGTTGTTCCAATATAAACATTATTTGAAAATAAACTTAAATCTATAAAAGGTTCATCTTGACGTTTTTCAAATATATAAAATGCAATTAATGTCACAATGAATATAGCAATTAATATCAATATAAGAGGATTTAACCATCCAATTCTATCGCCTTGCGTAATCACTACGTTAATGCTTAACATCATGACAACAAAAATAATGATTCCAACGATATCAAATTTTTTATTATATGCAGACTCATCTTTAGATTCTGGTATACCTCTAAGCAATATTAAGGCGATAATTGAAAAGATGATTGACAACACGAAAATCCATCGCCATCCAATAAATGTAGCTATAATTCCAGCAAATAGGGATGCTAACCCTGTTCCACCATAGGATCCGAATGACCAATAACTAAGCACCTTTTGTCTTTCTTCACCTTGGAAGAAAGAATTAATTAACGCGATAGTTGCTGGAAGTAAGCATGCAGCAGATAAGCCCTGTAAAACACGCCCTAATAATAATAAAATTGGTGCATGCGAGATAATCAATGCAATAGAGCCAAGTATACTTAATATTAGACCTGCATTTGTGATTTTAACTCGACCTATTTTATCAGATAATCCCCCTGCTACGACTATAAATACACCTGTTAAGAGTGATGTCAGACTGACCGCAATATTAACAATACTCATATCTACATGATAAAAACGTTGAACATGTGGTGCGATATTCAAAAAAGACTGTGCAAATAACCAGTATGTGAGAATCCCTAAGATAATCGCTACAATTAGTTGTTTCCCTTTATTAAACTGTTCGCTCATCGTAAGTGGCCTCCTACTCTTCCGTCATTTATTTCGTTACAGCACTTTGACCGGCAATGCGACCAAAAGTAAAAATATCTGCCAGTGCATTTCCGCCTAAACGGTTACCAGCATGAATACCACCGGCAACTTCACCAGCCGCATATAAACCTTCAATGATATGACCTTCAACATCTATAACTTGTGCATGCGTGTTTATTTTTAAACCACCCATAGTATGATGTATTGCAGGTTTACGTGGTGTCGCATAGAATGGTGCTTTTTCAATTTTTAAATCAAATGCATTTTTATTGAAATCCTCATCTTGTCCTTGTTCTACGAAGGTATTATATCTTTCAATCGTGTTCACAAAAGTAGTTGTATCAATGTTTAATTTTTGGGCTAATGCTTCTAAGGTATCTGCTTTTACTAAAGTGCCGTCTTCTAATTCTTGATTAATTTTGTCCTCAGTTGTATTCATAGCTAGTGCTTTAATATTTGCATCTGCAATAATATAGAAGATACCGTCTTTTTGTTCTAATGCTGCCTTAGATAATACATCTCTACTTTCAAATTCGTTAACAAAACGTTGTCCTTCCTTATTAACGAAGACAAAGTTTGAAGGTGTTACGATTAATCCAGTAAATAATGCACCTGTCTTCGGATCAGAAATCGGCATCATTTGAGAGAATCCCATACCTACGATGTCAGCGCCTGCCTGCACACCTAAACGGATACCATCACCTGTAATTGCAGGAGAATTCGTTGTCTTAATGTCATCAGGAATATTATCCCAATACGTATTATATTGTTGTAGCATTTTTGTATTCGCTCCAAAGCCACCAGTAGCCAACACTACACCATGACGTGTATGAATCTTCACTTTAGCACCATTTGCTTTACGTGCTTCAATACCAACAACTTGATTACCTTCTTTGATTAACTTTTCTGCAGTAGTTTCTGTAAAAATACGACCATGATTATGTTTAACGTAGTCTCCTAAATTTTCAATGTACTCTAAACCTTGTGCTTTCATTGGTTTATGACCACGACGCCATAAAGCACCCACAGGCATATCTACAAACGAACGATCAAAATGTACACCTTTGTCTTTCAACCAGTATACAGATTCCAAAACGTTATCTGTGAGTGTTTTAACTAAATCATAATCACCTGATATTTCGACATTATTACGATCTTTACGTTTACCACCTAAATATGTTTGAATACGATGTAATTCGACAGAATCAAAAAGATATTCATCTTCATTACTGCTATTTTCAAGATAGTCTTTAATTTGACGTTTTAAAGTATTGAAATCTTCAATGTAAGCTTCATCTATATCATTTTCATCATGATTTAATAACTGTATGAGTGTCTCTTTTTCACCAGCAAGTGCCGGGAATGCATTTTGCCATTTAGGCTCAGCAGCGTTGACTTGACCACCTGTACGGATAGTATTGCCACCTATAGCCGCAAATTTCTCAAGCATGATGACTTCTTTTCCTTCATCTAATACCGTAGCAGCTGCACTGAGTCCGGCACCTCCTGTACCGATTACAACGACGTCAGCCGTCTCTTCAACGACCTCATCAGACCACTGAACAACTGGTTTAGGACGCGCCCGTAAAATATCTGGGTCTTCTCCTGCTTGTTCAATTGCATCTGCAATACCTTGCACGATGCCTTCACTTGTTACTGTCGCACCTGAAATGACATCTACATTCAGTGTTTGCCCATTGATAATATCTTGAGGTAAACGTTCAAACACTGGGTTCGCTATGCCTTCAGACTCTCCGCTATCATCTACCTCGATACTTACAATCTTATCTTCTGATAATTGGACTTTCATAGGTAAGTTGCCATTATGACCTTTTGCATAGACATGATACGTACCTTTGTTAAATTTAACTTTTTTATTTTGAAGTGCTTTTAATTTTTCATATTTACGATGCTCTTCTTCTTTATCTAAAATCATAAAGTCCATTACTTTCCATAAAGGGGATGGTATGTGAAGTACTTTCTGATCATGTATATCGACAAATTGTTCTACTTCTTCGTTTTGTGAAA
Source organism: Staphylococcus sp. GW823-FHT05F06 (assembly GCF_058795495.1). Lineage (NCBI taxonomy): Bacteria > Bacillati > Bacillota > Bacilli > Caryophanales > Staphylococcaceae > Staphylococcus > Staphylococcus sp. GW823-FHT05F06. The sequence continues at coordinate 71,575 of NZ_JBXAHW010000011.1, forward strand.
TTTTATCTGTCCATTGTGGTTCCACTAAATAGGCTTTCCCAACACTTAAAAGATCATATCCTAGTTCAAGGGCATGTTCTGCATCTTGTCGTTGGGCAATACTACCTACACCAATTAATGGAATTTTTGCCAACTGTGCACTTTGCATTTTGATGTACTTATTAATTAAAGGTTCTGTATCTTCTTGATTCACAATAGATGTACGTTGATAACTGTTTGCTGATATATGGAAGTAATCAGGTTCATATTCTGCTAATGTATTTAGTAAAAACATAGTATCTTCAAAACGTATGCCTGGTTCTTCAATTTCTTCAGGTGAGAATCGATATCCTATAATAAAATGAGAAGCCTCTTTTTCAGCAACGACGTGTTGAACCTTTGTTAAAACTTCGATTGGAAATCGTGTACGTTTTTCACGACTGCCTCCCCATGAATCTTGTCTCCGATTAGAATGTGGAGAGAAAAATTGTTGTAATAAGTATGTGTTGGCGCCATGAATTTCGACACCATCAAACCCCGCTTCTATAGCGCGACGTGTAGCCTCTCCAAAGTCATCAATCATCTGATTGATTTGAGCATGTGTCATTTCTCTAGGTGGTACAGCATCAGGTCTTAATGCTGCAATGGGGCTCGCAGATATCGGCTGCTCTCCTTCATTAAATTTAGGATTTGCCATTCTTCCGGCATGATAAAGTTGCAAAATCGCTTTTGATCCCTTAGCTTGAATCGCTTCTGCTAAACGTTTGAGTCCAGGTATTTTGTCATCATTATCAATACCTATAGCTCCCGGAAATCCTCGTCCGTGATTTTCAACAAAACAACTTTCAACAATGATTGCTGAAGCATCACCAGCTCTAAATTGATAATAATCAATCATTTCTGATGTAACACTTCCATCAAAATACCCAGCTTGGATAGTCATGGGTGCCATTAATACTCTATTTTTTAATTCGGCACCACATTTAAATTTAAAAGTATCGAATATTTCCTTACTCATAGCAAATCCTCCTAGTTTTTTGTGAATATTTTCACATTATTACTTAAAAATAAAATACTCTTCATGAGTATTCTTTAAATTTTTATAAATACTTTTGCATTTTCGAAGTCATTAAAACGCTTCCATCTCTTGTCACAATAATGCCTTCAATACCGTCAATGAGATTTAATAATTCAATATTTTTTTGTGACTGACCAAAACTACAAATTGTACTCCATACCTCGCCATCAATCCCATGATCAGATATGATTGTCACGCTAGCGATATCATTATCTACAGGATAACCTGTTGTTGAATCCAATATATGATGAAATAATTGATTTTCCTGTATGAAGTAGCGTTCGTAGATACCTGATGTGACAACTGATTGATGCGCTACGCTTAATGTAACGAGTGGTAGTGCATCCTTATGAAATGGATTACGTACACCTACATGCCATTTTTCTAATGTTTCGGGTTGTCTACCAATTGTTAAAACATTACCACCTAAATCGATAATGGCAGAAGATACACCATGAGATAAAAAGTATTGCTGTAATTGATCAGCAAAATAACCTTTAACTATGGCTCCTAAATCAATCTCCATTCCTGATTGTGTAAGAAATACTTCATGTGTTTTTGAATTTAGAACAAGATTTTCAGGATTCATACACAATAAAGCACGTTGTATATCCACTTCTTTAGGTTTCAATGCATCTTTAAAACCAATTTTCCATAATTTGACTAGTGGCCCTATCAAAATGTTCATCTTAAAATTAGAAGATAATGTAGTTTCATAACCATAACGTATCATGTTAAAGATTTCAGAACTAACCTTGACTGGTGCGATACCTGCATGTTGATTCACATTCATCAAATCTGATTTCGGATCATTAGCACTAAATTGTGATTCCCAAGCACGAATTTTTATTTCAGCTTCTTGAAGTAATGTATCCGGATGTTGATGTTCAATCGATAAACGTATCACCGTCCCCATTGCTTTAATCATTAGCGTTTTCACCTTTTGACTCCCCCTTTCCACCTATTCCACAACGCTAATATGTATATAAAAATTAAAATCTACTTTTAAATAAAAATGATTACTTTAATATCTACATTTACATTAACATAATTTCAAATATTTGGTTTTTGCTTATTTAAATGTTCACAATTATATCAAATATTAATCAAAGAATAAATTTTACTCTTTTAAATTATGCTTCTTTGAATCTTTTTAATAAAAAAAGAGCGGAACAGAATCCATACAGAATTCTTTATTCCACTCTCACAAAACTAACTAGAGTTGACAGCCTTTAACATTCCCAAGTAATCAACTCAGTCAATCGAAAATACTTCCACATCTGAACATATCATTTCTGTTAATGTTTCTTTGATGTCGTCTTTTTTATATTTTAAATTGATTTATTCATTTTGTAGGGCTTTTTCAATAGCTTTAATATTTTCTTTCATAAATGATTGGTAAGTGTTTTTGTCATCATCTTGTTGTTTTGTGTGTGATCCCATATTGTAAAATTTAATTGTTTTAGCATTTGTCTCTTTTCTTACCGTATCTGCTACTTTATGAGATACATTTTCTTCTATTAAAATATTTTTCACTTTATCTTCTTTAATTTGTTTAACAATATTTGTTAAATCTTTTTGGCTTGGTTCTTCCGCATTCATATTTTCAATGCCTTCTTGTTCAAAATGATAGCGTTCAGCTAGATAACCTATAGAGTCGTGTGAAATATAAACAGTTTTATCTTCATTACCTTTCACAGCATGTTTCATATCTTTATCTAAGTCTTTTAACTCTTTAACGAGTTGGTTGTAATTCTTTTCATAATAAGATTTATGTTTGCTATCTTTCTCAATCAATTCATCTTTAATCGCTTTAGCAAATTTTTGACTTACTACAGGATCCAACCAAATGTGTGGGTCGTATTTTCCATGGTGATGATGTTCATGTTCGTGTTCATCTTCATGTGATTCACCATGTTCGTGACCTTCTCCGTGCTCATGTTCATGTTCTTCGCCTTTTAATAAATCTTTATTTTTATCTAAAGTCGATTCTAGTGATAGTGTTTTATCTTTATCATTTATAGCTTTAGCGATTTTCTTAGCTACGGGATCTAAGTTATCACCAGTATATAAGAATAAGTCTGATTTCCCAATATCTACCATTTGTTTTTGACTTGGATCATATGTATGTGGATCTACGCCTTTAGGGTAAACCGATTCAACATTTACATATTTACCACCAATTTGCTGTGCAAATGATTTAAGTGGATAGACTGTTGTCTTCACATCTAATTTTTCTTTATGATCAGATGACTGATTATGACTATCTTTACCGCAAGCAGCAAGTGCCAATGTTAGTACTGCTACAAAAAATAAAATTAAACCTTTTTTATACATGTGTACATCTCCTAAATCGAAATTGTTACGCTTTAATATTTACATTATTTTTTATTATTGTCAACGGTAATATTTAATCTCTAAAAAGTCTGAAAAAAGCAAAAGTTTTCTATTTGATACATTTATGCACAACATAATCACGCAGTTGCATAAACTACTGTTACTTTTTCATTTGAAATGTAATAGCATTATCGCTATACTTTTAAATCGTAATAATTACGTTTTTCAGAAATAAATTCAGAAAGGATGTACTATCATGTCTCATCATCGCATCATCATCATCGGCGCAGGAGCCGCTGGTGTGGGTATGGCAATCACTTTACAAGAATTCAATATTAAAGATGTTCTAATTGTTGAAAAGGGAACCATCGGTCATTCATTTAAACATTGGCCTCTATCAACAAAGACCATCACACCATCATTTACAACTAATGGTTTTGGCATGCCAGATATGAATGCAATAGCTAAAGATACATCACCTGCCTTCACTTTCAATGAAGAACATTTATCTGGAAAACGTTATGCTGAATACCTCTCACTAGTAGCTACGCATTACAATCTAAATGTCAAAACAAATACCAATGTTTCACGTGTAACATACATAGATGGTATATATCATGTATCAACGGACTATGGCGTGTATACAGCAGATTATATATTTATAGCAACTGGAGACTATTCATTCCCATATCATCCTTTTTCATATGGACTTCATTATAGTGAAATTCAAACATTCACTCAATTAAAAGGTGATGCTTTTACAATCATTGGTGGTAATGAGAGTGCTTTTGATGCAGCCATAAACCTTAGTCAAACAGGCGCAAGAATATCAATATATACATCTAAAACTGGACTTAAAAAGGAAGATGCAGACCCAAGTATAAGATTATCACCGTATACTCAACAGCGATTGCGTAACGCTATACAAGAGGGTGCATTAATCGAAATGCATGCTGGCTACCAGACACGCAAAATAACATATCAAAACCATTCCTATAAGATACATTTTGATAATGGACATATTGTTCACTCTCATACTGAACCGATTATCGCAACTGGATTTGATGTTACCCAAAACCCTTTAATAGAACAACTATTTCAAGTACGACAATCAGAAGTTCAATTAACAGAATTAGACGAATCTACAAAGTTTCCTAATGTATTTTTAATTGGGGCGACTGTACGTCATCAAAATGCCATTCTTTGTTATATATATAAATTCAGAGCACGTTTTGCAGTATTAGCACGCATAGTAAGCCTACGCGAAGGCTTACCTGAAGATACGTCTTTAATTCAGTCATATCGTCAAAAAAATATGTTTCTAGACGATTACAGTTGTTGTGATGTGAATTGCACATGTTAAAAGTAACCTTTAATTTACGTGATGGGACGTTTACTGACATTCCAGATGATGCACATTACTTTTTAATTGAAGACTATGACAAATTAACTCCCAGTCAGCAAACTTTATTAAAACGTTACATTATCAAACATCAATTAGATATTTCATTACAACATGCTATTCTTTCATCTCCACTCCATAGTTTAAATATGATTAAAAAGTTAGAGACTTTTGTTAAGGAGAGCAAAGCATACCATCCTCAATTTCACAATATTATTTGTGGATGGTGCTTTATTGTACTTATGTTTGCTTTACCCATCTACTTGTCTTATCACGTTTCAGACGGATTACAATACTACGTGTCACACTGGTTAACTAAACTATCCCAAATATCATTATTTCAAGAAAATAAGCTACAACATATTTTATTCGGTCATTATGGTGTCATTTCTTTAGGTACATATTCATTCGTCTGGGCGTTACCAGTTGTTTTCATGATTAGTTTATCTACAGCTCTTATAGATATAACTCATTTAAAGCATTATATCGTTTGGTCTATCGAACCTACGATGATGAGACTTGGTCTTCATGGATCAGATATCATACCCTTGTTAGAAGGATTTGGATGTAATGCTGCTGCTATTACTCAAGCTACACATCAATGTCATCGTTGTACAAAAGTACAATGTATGAGCTTGGTAAGTTTCGGAACTGCATGTAGTTATCAAATTGGTGCTACATTATCGATATTCAACGCAAGCCACCGCTCTTGGTTGTTTTTGCCATACATAGGCATGGTTTTCTTAGGAGGAATCATACATAACAAACTATGGTATAGTCATCAAACACCTATGACAACACAGTCTGTTTTTCAACGACAACCTGTACGTTGGCCCAAACCAAAGCTACTCTTAAAAGCAGCGTGGAAAAGTATTCAAATGTTTATTGTACAAGCCTTACCTATTTTTATAGGAATTTGCCTTATTGTAAGTCTATTGTCTCTTACGTCTATTTTGACTTTTATATCAAATGCATTCATACCTTTATTATGGCTACTAGATGTACCTACACAGCTTGCACCAGGTATTCTGTTTTCAATGATACGTAAGGATGGGATGTTGTTGTTTAATATGAATGGCGGTACTTTAATTCAAAGACTTTCCGCATTCCAATTATTGTTGCTAGTCTTTTTTAGTTCAACATTTACAGCATGTTCAGTAACAATGACTATGCTCATGCGTCGACTCGGTTCAATTCTAGGAATTAAAATGATAATGAAACAAATGGTATCGTCCACAATTTGCGTCACCATACTAGCCATAGCAATGTTAAGCATAACTAAAATTTCAGACTTAGGAGTGATGTTATGGAAATCATTATTATCGGTGGTTTTTTAGGAAGTGGCAAGACCTCAGCAATAAATCATTTAATCGCTGATGCACTTGAAAACAACTTAAATCCTGCTGTTATTATGAATGAATTTGGAAAAAGAAGTGTTGATGGCCAACTTATAGAACATCCTGAAGTACCTATGAGTGAAATCACTGAAGGATGCATTTGTTGTGCGATGAAATCAGACGTATCACAACAACTACATGAACTATACTTAAAATATCAACCAGATATCATCTTTATTGAATGCAGTGGTGTAGCTGAACCACTAGCTGTCGTCGATGCATGCTTCACACCCGTACTTGCACCTTTTATCACTTTAAGGAGTATGGTGGGAATTATTGATGCAAGCATGTATTCACGAATTAAATCTTATCCACAAGACATTGCAGCTCTATTTTATGAACAACTTCGTCATTGTTCGACTTTATTTGTTAATAAAATAGATAAGATAGAGGTGGAAGAAACCGCCCGCTTGCTACGTCAACTCGAGCGTCTCAATAGCGATGCCAATATTCAAGTTGGTCAATTTGGAGAATTAAATTTAAAATCACTGCTAGAGCCAACACATATAAATTCAAATGCATGTGGCACTTTGCATAGTAATATAAATCATCAATTCATCGAAAATCCTAGGCTACAAACAAAAGAAGAAATGATTAGTGCGTTAGATAACTTGCCTCAAGATGTTTACCGTGTCAAAGGGTTTGTTCGTTTTTCAGATCAGCAACACGTTTATTTAGTACAGTATGCACAAGGAAATATAGAATTATCTCCCATTCAACTTAAAAACGATGTACCATTGTACCTCATTGTTATAGGAAAACATTTAAAACAAATACAATTTGATTTATAAAAACACATCTCTCAATTATCATCAGTTAAACTTTATACATAAACAAACCTCTAAATGACTTTTGTTCATTTAGAGGTTTTTGGTACTTATTTCTATTGTTCGTCTTTTATTAATGTTTGCGCTTTTGAACTGATTCCATGCTTACTTCTACTCATTATTTACCTCACTTGGATTAAATTTCAAACTATCCGCAAAGTAGACGCTTTCTTCTTTATTGTCGACAAAAGAAAACTCGATATCTTTATAACCTATAGATGAACCTTTAAGGTCACCGTCCCCTTTTAATATTAGTTTAGGAGCTCTCTTAATCGGAATATCATACCTCTTTCTGAGTTGCTTCACATTGTCATCTTCATTACTTAATTGGTACTCTGCCGAATAGCTTGGTACGTTTGGGTTATAAGACACATTTCCATTCTTGTAGTCTTTTAAATTTTTAAAATTCCCATATTGAGAGAAAAACTGAAAGTTTTTAATTTCATTTTTTAATTTTTCATCGGCGATAGGTTTAGTCGGTTCAATTTTATTGTTTTTAAGGCGAACCGGATATTCTTTATCTTTACTGTGCACTCTCCCTTTTTTATCTTCTGTAATTATATTTGTATAAAAATGACCAGTCGTCTTTCTAGTATTTCTATTCATATACAAAACCATACCTCTAGATTTCATCGCTTGATCTTTTTTCTGAATATTCATTTCTGAATTAATAATCCATGTCCCTTTGTCCTCTTTTTCAAATTCTTCATCACGATAGCCTTCTTTATCGTATAAATCTTCTAAATTTTTAATTGGATACATACTTAATGTTTTATTAAAATTTTCTTTAATTTCCGCTTCTTTATTATTTTCTTTATTCATAAATCCACATCCGCCAATAAAAAACGTTAATATTAAAATGCTTATGTAAGAAATGCACTTCCCATAATATTTCATCTTTTCACATCTCTCTATTATTGTATACATTTATTAAATATACATTTTATTGATATAAATATCAGTTTATAAAAATTCAATTTTATATCATCAAATTATTCATACACATTCAATTTAATTTATTTATATGTTTTTTTCGGCGAAACAATCAAAAAACCTCATTAAATGTACCGCAATCATACATCTAATGAGGCTATTATCGTTCTTTTAATCGCTACTTACGTGTAATACCATCTAACTCTTCGACTTTCAACATATTATTTATCATACTCATATAGAATTGACCTAATTCTTCTCCAGTTCGCTTATAATCAGTAGTATCTAAGCCGACTAAATCTAGATGATCCCAATCATATTGTACGGGTCTCACTTGCCAAATACCCTTGTCAGTTGCTAGGTTCATCATACCTACCTTCTTAAATGCTTCATCACTTGGATGTAGTGAAGAAGACACAGGTACTATGCCATCATTTACTCTGACATTTTTATTATCATCTCCACCTATCACACGACTTGTTAAATCGAATAGTGGGAATTGTCTAATATTCGGCACTTCATTGCCTAATGGTCCAGTATGTGTTGCAGCACCTGTATATGATGTATAGACGATATTAGGATTCAATGTCGTCATTTGGTTTAACTTTTCTGCTCCAACAGTTGTTAAATCATTTACAGCCTGATCTTCAGTCTCCCAAACTTTACTATTCGCTATACGTTTTGCATATTCAGCATATGATTCATTAGGTTTCTGTTTGAAGCCCCATTGAGAAAAACCTAGTTCTAAATCGAGCGCTTTAGTTCCACCAATTTTTCCAATTCTATTAATTGTATCTTTGATAAATTTAGTCGACCCTAGTTTATCTGCAGCAGGTGTGCCATTATGAGGTGTTCCTAATGTAGTAATCGTAGACACCATGTTATCTTGTCCACCTTTAAACAAATCAGATACCGTACCACCATATTGACGTTGATAATCTATTTCTTCTTGATTTCCATTTCTTAAAAAATGTTCCATCAAGCGTATCGTTTGGCCACCCATACTATGTCCAACAAGATGTATCTTTTTACCTGGTTCCCAATCAGGCATGATGCCTTCATATGTTCTGCCATAACGCTTGTGACCATATTTTGCAGCATGTGCTGCACCATAATCTACTCTTCCACCTTTAATATAATAATACAGTTCAACAGCACGGTCATAATTGCTGCTAAATGCCCCTACATTGGCTTCGTGAACTCGGTAACCTAATTTTGTAAGTTCTTGTTTCACGTTATATTTAGTACCACCCCAATAATTTGGGTACATGCTGAATGCATCTTCACCGACTAAACCTACAAATCCATGTACAAACACGACTGGATATTGATTTTTATATTGAGCTTGCGCAGTAAGTTGATTGATATGTTTAGTTTGTTTTGATTTCACAACGCGTGGTGAAGTTAATGATGTTTGCTTTTTTTGATTTGTTTTAACTGTTTTATCAGTTTTTGTGTTACCTATTTTGTGTACTTTAGAAGATGGTTGTTTTACTGTTTTATCTCTATCTTCTATAGACTGTGATTGTTTAGGTTGTGTTCCTTTTGAAGATGAGTCTTGAGTTTGATCAGATGGGTGTTGCTTTTTATCTGATGAATCTTGATCATTATTTTGGTTTTGAGTATTAGGTTGATGTCCTGTTTGTGAGTGTTGATTATCTTTAAACTGTTGTTTGCCTTTATCATCTTGATTTTGGCCTTTTGGATATGTATCCTGACGTGAATTTGGGGTAACATGATTGTCTTTTGATTGTTGTTCCATTGAAGTTTGTTTTTGGTCATTTAATGGTGACGTTTGTGTTGAATCTTGTTGTATTTGATTACTCTTTTTTTGTACATTGCCATCAGATTGATTCTCTTGACTAGTCTTTGATTGGCTCGCTGTCTCACCCTCTTGATTCAATTCGTAAGATAAATGAGTTGTATCTTCTTTGTGTTCAACTTGTTCTGTTTGTTGTGACTGTTCGTTAGAATCTGATGATGATTGTGTCATTTCAGCAGCTTGAGCATGCTGACCACTGACAAATATTGTAATCCCAGTAATGATTGACACGACTCCCACCGTGTACTTCCTAATGCTAAATCTTCTTGTTTCATTATTATTTTTCAAAAAAATCACCTCTATAAGTTTTTTCCCCTATAAAAGATGAAAATATAACTGTTATGTATATATTAACATAAAAATATAAATTACTTTAGTTTATTTATTAAAACTTTGTAAACTTTACATTTTGAATTATTAAAAATAATAAATACTTACATATAATTATTATGTGTAAACACAACATTAAAATTGATTGATAACATATATTGAAAATGTTTTTCATTACACATGATGAAGAAGCATGAACACTTGATAATAATTAGAAGTGATAATTATAAACATTTGCTTCATAGTCGTGTTAATAGTATAGACATCATGTCACTATATCCATCCATTACTCCATTATAATTTATATCAATTTAATTTTGTTCAATTTATATATTTAACGTATAAGTATTATAACTTAACGTTTAGGAAATAAATGAATTATATTTTAAAATAAATGTTATATTCAGTTTGAAAGAGTTGCAAAAAACTTTAGTAAAGGAGTACTTTTTATGAAGAAAAAATTAAGTTATATGATTACCATTATGCTTGCTTTTACGCTAAGTTTAGCACTTGGCCTATTTTTCAATAGTGCTCACGCCGACTCGTTACCACAAAAGAATGGTGCAAACCAAAAAACAACTAAAGTCACTGTCAGTAATAAAGACGTTCCAGATGCAGTTCGCAAACTTGCTGAAGAACAATATTTATCTCGTGTAGCTTTATTAGATAAAGCTTCCAACCACAAAGCAACATCGTATACACTTGGTGAACCTTTTAAAATTTATAAATTTAATAAGGAAAGCGACGGCAATTATTATTATCCAGTGCTCAATAAAAAAGGAGATGTCGTTTATGTAGTAACAATTTCTCCTAATCCTTCAAATTCTAAAGCTTCAAAACAGCAAAACAATTATTCCATTAATGTTTCTCCATTTCTTTCTAAAATATTAAACCAATATAAAAATCAAAAGATAACAATTTTGACTAATACAAAAGGATATTTTGCACTTACTGAAGATGGTAAAGTGACACTTGTGCTTAAAACGCCACGTAATAATGAAAAAACATATGAAAATGCCACTGAATCCACTAAACCTAAAGATTTAAATGATTTTAAACAAACTGCATCAGTAACAAAACCAACTTTAGAATATCAAAGTACACGAAATGAAATGTACGCAGAATATGTAAATCAATTAAAGAATTTCAGAATACGAGAAACACAAGGGTATAATAGTTGGTGTGCCGGCTATACCATGTCAGCACTACTCAATGCCACATATAATACAAATCGATATAATGCAGAATCAGTAATGAGATATTTACATCCTAATTTAAGAGGTCACGACTTCCAATTTACAGGACTAACATCTAACGAGATGCTTCGTTTTGGTAGATCACAAGGCAGAAATACTCAATATCTTAATAGAATGACTTCATATAATGAAGTAGACCAATTAACAACTAATAATCAAGGTATAGCTGTATTAGGTAAGCGTGTTGAATCAAGCGATGGTATTCACGCTGGACATGCCATGGCTGTGGCTGGTAATGCTAAAGTTAACAACGGACAAAAAGTCATTTTAATTTGGAACCCATGGGACAATGGTCTCATGACTCAAGATGCACATAGTAATATCATTCCAGTATCAAATGGCGATCACTATGAATGGTATGCATCAATTTATGGTTATTAATATAGAAAGGTGTGCTTATGCATAATTACAACAACATAAACATCGTAAGTGACGATTCAAAATATCAAGAAATTTGTTGGTTCCATACATTAGAAGGTATTTGGCATCCTGTAGAAGTAGAAACTTCACCATTAAATATTACATTTAATAAAGATATAACACCTAATTACGTTTGTACGTTAATAAATGAAGATTCCAGAAAAATAATTTTAAGTAATGTAGACAATCCGAATATCATTATTGAAATGATTCTTATTAATTCAAAAAAATTGGTTTTTAATGCTATAAGTAAAGAAGGCTTAGGTACCTCGCCTAAAATCACATTTACAAAATAATTTATACCCTGTAACTCTTTCATTAAAAAAACAATATGATATAACTAAAAAGCTCCCAGTAAAGGTCACATTTTAAATGCTTTCTTTACTGGGAGTGTTTATTATTACTTATTTTTCTATGATTTCTTTAGGTACTGTTTCTAAAAAGGAAACATATTCATTTAAATTTATTCCTTCGTCTACGAAGATAATTCTTCCTCCGTGACGCGTACCTTTTTCTTTAATATTAAAGATTCTACGATATCCTAACTTAGGCGACGCAAAATATCCAGTCGTGTAATGCAAATCGTCTGATACACATAGTTCTGCCTTTACACCTTCAAATGCATTGATACAAGTTGCAAGTGCACGTGCATCTTTTACTCTTTCTGATATTTCTCCATTACATTTGCATGTTTTAAATGCTAATTGTGTTACCCTGATACCTCGTTGTTCAGTGCTATCAAGTCGTTGTCCGGTTTGTGCAGATAGAATAATGGCTCCAGTATAAGTAATATCATTTTTTATAAATTCTAACCCTTTGTTTAGCGCATATTCAGAAACACCTGTTTGTTTTGCTAATTGTGTTAAAGTATCGTTTAGATTTTCAACCACTGGTAATGCTACTAACGTTTGAATCGGTGCCTTAACCTTTTCAATTTTCAAATTTAAGAAATCTATATTTCCATTTTCATGATTAAATGCTTTATTAAAATATTTTTTTAAATAATTTTCTAAATCCTCAAATTCACACATTGTTTCAGCACCACTAATATGAATATCTTCGTGGCTTGCACGCATTTTTATACTATACATAGCTATCACCTTCATCGTATTGTTTCATTACATTGAAAAGTCGATCAATATCATCTGTGTCATGAAAATAGGATAATGAAATTCTTAATGTTGGCTGTGACACTGTTGGATACCTTAAATAACTGACAAATATACCATGTTCAAATAACATGTCGTATTGTGCTTGTGCTGAAGCCAAACTATCACAAACGATATTTTTGATAGGTGTATTAGATAATGGTTGATCGGGAAATAATTCCATGAATTGGTGATTAAAATATTCACTAAGTACATTCAACTTCTCTCGTCTGTATGTATCTTCAATCACATGTTGTAAGCTCACTTGAATAAAATACAAATGATAGCTAGGTAAACTACTCGAGTAGATAAGCGAACGACCTTTATTAATGATTAAATCTTTTATATCTTTTGAACTGAATATGACGCCACCATGGGCTCCCCACGCTTTAGATAAACTTGAAGTAACTATGTCAATGTCTGCATGATACTCAAAGAGATTTAATCCTAAACTATGAGATGCGTCAATAATTAAAATCGCATTGTAACGTTGCTTGAGATGTACTAGCCTATTAATATCTGCTTTAGTGCCATTAGTAGAAAACACACTATCAGAGACAATTACTTTTTGAACATCTGGATTGGTGTGCCGTGCTAAATGACTTTCCAGGTCATCATAGTTTAAATGTTGATAAATCACTTTTGATAAACCACTTAATTTAATACCGTCTATTATACTGGCATGATTCTGTTGATCCGAAAAAATAACAACATTATTATTTTTAAAAATATTAAATACCGCCAAATTCGCATCGTAACCACTATTAAAAATTAAGGCGTCTTCAAAATTAAAATGCTCGCTAATTGCCTGTTCTAATTGCTGATAAACGACTGAGTTGCCACTCACTAATCTAGAACTTGATAGATGGATACTATATGTCTTTATAAAATCTAAGAAATTTTGAGGTTGATATTCAAGTTGTCCTATACCGAGATAATCGTTCGAAGTAAAATTAATATAAGATTGGTCATTGATATAAATATATTGTTTTTCTACGGACTGAATCGGCTGAAGCTCTCTATATAAAACTTTATCTTGAATCTGTTTTAACTGTGCTTTAATGTCCATAAATCCCCTCTTACTTCTTACCCAATGTTTGATGTAAGGCTTTGTTGAAAATTTTAACCATTTTTTTAATTTCTTTATTAGACATACTTAAAATAGGTACGAAAGTGATGACATTTTCCAAATTACGAATCATCAATCCATTCTCTTTACATCGACGTATAATCAGTTCTACAGTTGGAATATCGAGTGGTGTCTGCGTTGATTTGTTTTCAACTAATTCCACACCATACATTAATCCCCGCCCTCTAATATCTCCAATATTTTTATGAGGTTGAAGTGCCTCTAAGCGTTGCTTTAATGTTTGAGATGTCTTTTGAATGTGCCCAATCAGATGCTTCTTTTTAAAAAGATTAATATTCTCAAGTGCTACGGAACAAACTAACTGATTACCTGTATATGTATGACCGTGGAAAAACGTATTCTTACCGTGACTCTGACTTAAAAAAGCATCATATATCTTTTGAGATGTTAAAGTTGCCGCTAACGGTAAATAACCACCTGTAATCGCCTTACCCAGACACATAATATCTGGTTGTACATCTTCATGGTTACAAGCAAACATTTCTCCCGTACGCCCGAAACCAACAGCTACTTCATCACAAATTAGTAACACATCATATGTTCTACATAACTGTTCTACAGCTTTCAAAAAACCATGCGGATGAACGAATAAACCTGTTGCACCTTGTATAAGTGGCTCTAGAATAAATCCTACTATTTCATCATTTCTCTCGGATAATATATTTTCAATTTGATTCAGTATTGAATTAAGCATTTCCGCTTCATTGCGATACTTACTTTTATATAAACACGGTGTTTCTATTTGTATATTTTCAAAAATAAGGTCTTTAAAAATCTTGTGGAAACTATCGATACCACCAACGCTAACAGAACCTATTGTATCTCCATGATATCCATGATGTAATGTAAGAAATTTATTCTTCTTCGCATATCGTTCAGCATCGATATTCTTCCAATATTGATAAGCCATCTTAATAGCAATCTCTACCGACGCACTCCCTGTATCAGAGTAAAACACTTTTTGTAATCTATCTGGTGTTAATTTGACTAACTGTTCGGCTAGCTCAATCGATGGAATATTAGACGAACCTAATAGCGTAGAATGGGCAATCTTATCAAGTTGTTTATGAATAGCTTTATTTAACTTTTTATGCTGATGCCCATGCACATTGACCCATAATGACGCATAACCATCTAAATATTTATTACCTTCAGTATCGTATAAATAACTTCCACGACCTTTTTCAATAATAATATTGTCATTTTTAGTATAGACGCCCATTTGTGTAAATGGGTGCCATACATACTGTGCATCTTTATGATTTAACTCTCGTGTATTAGCCATTGGATCCTCCTATAATTCGTTGTATAAATGCTTCGGAAAAGCTTTCTTGAGTCGCTTGATGACCCAACGTATAAACAGACTTATGTGTTAATTTTTCAATGGTATGTAAATTATCCTGTTCAATAGCACTATCAGTATAGTTATTCATGATTAACACATTCGGGGGAAGTTCTTGATGATCAATATACTTCTGGTGAACGATGGCATCATTAATCGCACCTATCTTTGAAGGTAAGACACTCACAATGAAATCCGATGTGTCTTTAATTAAATCTGTTGTCATATAAAAATGGTCACTGTATTCATAGATAGGCACTGCAATACCACCCGCACCTTCAATGAGAATCATATCGAATTGTGCTTCTAGTGATTCGAGTTTGTCTATCACTGTTTGATGGTTCAATTGCTGATGCCTTTCAATTTTGAATGCTAAATGTGGTGAAACTGGATCTTTGAATGTGTAAAGAGACGTAACGTCATAGTCTAAATCGCATTCGTTTTTATAAATTTCTAAATCTGGGTATCTACCTCCACCAATTTCTTCAGTTTGAAAAGGTTTGAAAATACATACCCGATATCCCCTCGTTCTTAATGCCTTATAGAGATATTTAGTGACATACGTTTTACCGATGTCAGTATTCGTTCCAGTTACAAATATATTCATGTTAGTCACGTCACCCACTTTAAAATGTAAACTAATTACATTTTAAAGTTTACATTTAGAATATGAAGGTTGCAAGTGATAACAATAAGTAGGTAAAGTGTGTGATTAAATGAGGAAAGTAAAAGAATTTCGAGAAATGATACGTGCTGCATATTTTAGATGTGAAGATAAACAAAATTTTTGAATTCATTATTACAAAATAAGGATAGAAATAATTTGTATAAGAGGACAATTAGAAGATTCATTTTAGCAATGGCGATTATTGCAAAAAAATACACCTGAGACTATCATTGATGTCCCAGATGATTATAAATAAAATCATTCATATGCGTATCAATATTAATAACCAAATGCGTGAGCAATATCTTGAATGATGCCACCTGCATTAGCTACGATGTTAACGATACTTTTTGCTAATTCAGCACCATCTTCTGCTTGTGCTGCTGTTACTGTATCCACAATCGCTTCGCCTAATTTAGAAACGTGTTCCATTAAGTTATCCCTCCCTCATTTCGTATTCAATGGTAGAATAACACTCATTTGAGAATAATCTAACACTCTATCGACTAAATTCACAAATTAATTTCAAACAATATGTTTTAATTGCCTTGAATTGAGCGGCAATTAATAATATGAGTTTTACAATTAACCCTCAAAATGTTTTAACACAATAACTTCAATACTTAATAATCATATACCAAAACTGCCATTAACTAATAAGTTAATGGCAGAAAGTTTTTATATGAAATTATTTTTCATTACCTTTTTTACGACGACCAAATATGAACAATGATCCGACAATTGCTAATAGAGATCCGACTAAAGTTCCCTCATTAGCTTGACGATTTTCACCTGTATCAGGTAATTGATTTTTATTATCTGTTGAATGCATTGATCTATTTGGTTGTTCTGGTGCACCTGATTGTGCTGGCGTACCTGGTTCCACTGGTTTACCTGGTTCCACTGGTTTACCTGATTCCGCTGGTTTACCTGGTTCTGCTGGCGTACCTGGTTCCGCTGGTTTACCTGGTTCTGCTGGCGTACCTGGTTCCGCTGGTTTACCTGGTTCTGCTGGTTTACCTGGTTC